>JAGMCJ010000179.1 GCA_023129265.1 Thermoplasmata archaeon
ATCAGTCTGCACGTCAAGGCGACCAAGATTGCGGATCTGAACGTGACCTTGCAGACCTCGAACTTCGGCCTACCCTCTGGGGCAGAGATTGGCTATTTCGCCGCGGCCTCATCGCCCCCATTGGTCACTCACGATTGGATGGACTTCTTCGCCCTCAATCAGATAGACATAGAAGAGAACACGAAATACTGGATAGTCACGAAATGCTCTGAGGCGACGCCCAACGGCTACTGGTGGTACACGTCGGATGCGGATGCCTACCCTCAGGGAATGATTGCGGAGGACGACACTGGAGAAGGTCAGGTCTGGTCGCTGAACTCCGCGGATGACGAGATGTTCCGAATCTGGGGATCCCCTCTGAGTTCCACGCTGTATTTCGACCTCGTTGTCGACAGGGATGTCGCGGAACCCGGGGATACAGTGACGTACACGATTTTCTTCAACAACACCGGCAATGCGGATTCCGCCAAGGTGTTGATAAACGACAGCCTTCCGGTCGGACTGGAATATCTGAGCGACACGGCGAGCAATCTTCCGTTCTATTCGGGAGGGTACCGCGACGGAGGGGACCTCCATTACAACTTCACGGACGTGCCGCCTGGCAGTCACTCCTTCGTTCTGAGAGTTGAGGTGAATGGGTCGCTTCCGTTGGGTTCTGAGGTGACCAACTGGGCGTACATGGACTACACGGATTCCATGGGGTTCTACGTTTCAAGCCTCGGTGACGGGGCAATGTGCAGAATCGAGTATCACGAACCGAGCATCATCGTGGAAGCGGTTGCGGACAAGGAAGAGGTCGAAGGCCAGGACATCGTCACATACACGATCTACTTCAACAACACGGGCATTGGAACCGCGAATCATGTCTGGATAAACGACACCATGCCCGGGAACGTGGAGTTCCTCACCTCCAACCCACCACCAGTGCTGATTGACGGTCTGGATATCCGTTTCGCATTCGACAACGTAGCTCCGGGCATGCACAGCCTCACCCTGGCAGTAGTGATTGAGGACGGACTGCCGGGGGACACGACGTTCGTCAACAGCGTTATCCTCAATTACACGAACTCGCGAGACATCCCGCGGGAAGGGTCCTTCGACAGCGTCGTCTCGGTGATGGCCACTGCTGGCTCGGAGGACGGTGAGGAATCGAAGGTGTCTCCCTCCCTCATTTTCTCGATTGTCATCGTCGTTGGTTCGATCTCCGCGGGGGCCACATTCGTGATCATGAACAGAAAGAAATCGGTCATAGACGAGGTGTTCTTCCTCCACAGGAGCGGGGAACTGATAAAGCACTATACGCGACGGATGAAACCTGACGTGGACAGCGACATCCTCAGCGGGATGCTCGTAGCGGTCCAGGACTTCGTCAGCGACACTTTCAAGTTCAGGAAGGGAGAGCTGAACCAGCTCAAGTTCGGAGAGTACCACATCGCGATCATCCGCTGCAAGAACGCCATCCTGGCGGCAGTGACAGAGGGACCAGAGCCCAAGAAGCTGGAATCCCAGCTACGGGATGTCTGCAAGGAGATAGAGATCAAGCTCGGGCACAAGCTTGAGGGATGGTCTGGAATGCCAGATGAAATGGATGATGCGGATGAGATCATCAAGAAGTTAATCATAGATAGATACTGAAGAATTGGAGGTTATGTGAATGGCGCTATCCGATGAGGCGTTGGGAATCGCCGTGGTGGGCATATTCGCGATACAGGGAATGTGGCTCGCCTTCCTGACATTCATGATGTACAGGAGGCGGAAGACCCAGGAAGCGAAGCTCAGGAGATGGATGGAGAAGCCCACGATCGTTGATGAGATCTTCCTCCTACACAAGAGCGGACTGCTGATGAAGCACTACACCCGGAGGCTCAAACCTGACCTGGACACGGACATCTTGAGTGCCATGCTCGTTGCGGTGCAGGAATTCGTGAAGGACTCCTTCAGAGGGGAGAAAGGGTCACTGGACGAGCTGAAGTTCGGAGAGCTGAGGATCATCATCGCGAGAGGGAAGCACACCTTGCTGGCGAGCGTCGTCACTGGCGAGCACCCGGAGGACATAGTCCCGCAGCTCAGGATGGCCTTGGAGGACGTCGAGAAGAAGCATGGGAGGGTCCTAGAGGATTGGGGCGGCACAGAACAGGAGATCCACGGCGTGGACGATATCATGAAGGACCTCATCAAGGGAGAGTACAGGCTTCAGGCATTCGCCGCCGGTGAGATATAGATTCTATCGCTTTCGATAATCAGCCGTGACAATCATGCATGATTTTCTGACAGACGCCTTAATTTGCGGCTAGGGCGCTCTATGGCGCATGGTGACTCAACTCACTGATACAGACATGTACAGGATTCTGCAGGCCTGCGCGGCAAGGCTCAGGAAGGATCCGAACGACGCTGACGCCCTGTTCTTCATTGGAGCGATCTACGCTAGAATAGGAAAGCTTCGTGCTTCGATGATGTACCTGGAGAGACTGTCGAGCATCGATGAGGACTATCCTGGGATATGGAGGCTCAAGGCGGGCATCTTCAAGAGGTTGGGCAACGAGGACACCTCCACGGCGTGCCTGAGGAGGGAGGATCAGAGCGACTTGCCCATGTAGTGTCCAGATCTGGAGAATCCGAGCTTCTCGTAGTACTTCCGCGCGCCCACACCACTCGTCACGTGGAGGCGGTCCGATTCCCACTCATCCCTGGCGATTCTCTCGCATTCCTCCAGGAGGAGGGCTCCGATCCCCTGGTGTTGCCATCTTCTGCCAGGTCTTTCATCGAAGGGCACGAGCTCTCCCAACACCCTGAGCTCTCTGAGCCTCGCGACGTCCGCGCAGTTCCTCAGGCGTGCGTAGCCGAAGAGCACTTCCCCTTTCTCGAATGAGAGGAACGCCTCGGGGCGACCCGATGCTTCGTACTCCGTTCGGAGGAGCTCGGCGTTCTCGACCGAGACGTCCCCGCTCCCTTCGATTCGACCCACTTCCCTGCATCTGATGCAATTGCACTTCTTCCCCTGCTCCATGAGGAGCTCCTTGGCGAGCTCCCGCAAGTGGCCCTTTCTCGCGCCAGCCTCCGTCAGCGGGATGGGTATGTCCCTCTGAATGCGCTGGATCCTCACCCAGGGCGGTGTCATGCTCTTGATTCTGGCGATCAGCTCGACAACCGTCTGCGTGTCGTAAGGCTCGAACTCGCCGCGCTTCCACATGGTGTACAGGCCGGTTCCCCTGACGACCGCTGTCGGATAGACCTTCAGCATGTCCGGCCTGTAGGCGGCGTTCTCGAACACTTCCTTGAACGTCTCCACGTCCTCTTCGGGGGTCATTCCGGGCAGGCCTGGCATGAGATGATAGCAGACCTTCAGGCCCGCGTCCTTTGCACGCCTGGTGGCCTCCACGACCTCCTTGATTCCGTGTCCGCGACTCACACCGCGCAGGACCTCCTCGTTGGTCGTCTGGACGCCGAGCTCGACCCGTGTGACTCCGTATGAGAGGGCCCGCTCGACATCGCCATCGAGGAAGCAGTCAGGTCTCGTCTCTACGGTCAGGCCGATGCACCTGCTCCTCGCGGTCTCGTTCCTTTCCTGCGCCTCTTCCAGGTGCGACGAGTTCTCGCCATTGAGCCCATCGAAGCACCCTTTGATGAAATCCTTCTGATATCCCTCATCGAAGGCTGTGAATGTCCCTCCCATGACGATGAGATCGACCTTGTCGGTCGAGTGGCCCACGTTCCCCAACTGCCGGATCCTGTCCCGCACCTGCCGGAACGGATCGTAGGTGTGGCGGGCGGCTCGGAGGGCGGCTGGCTCCTTGCCCGTGTATGACTGTGGCGTCCCGCTCTCCACGCCGCCGGGGCAGTACAGGCATTTCCCGTGCGGGCACGGGCTCGGCCTGGTCATGACAGCGACGACGGCAACGCCCGAGAGCGTTCTCTGAGGCTTCTTGACCAGCAGGTGCCGGAGGTCCTCGACGCTCGTCTCGGGGATCCTGGAGAGGATCTCGGAGTTCCTCGGAAGGCCCGACACGGGGTACTCCTTGCAGAGAGCGATCTTCGCCCGCTGAAGCTCCTCCCTGGTCTGTATCTCCCCGCTCAGGAGCAGGCCAACCAGCTCGTCGAGTATGTCCACGGATTCACATCGAGGACTCGGTATAAATGGACTACGGAGATCTTACTGGAACATTATCCCGTCGTAGTCCTCTCCCTCTTTCTTTCCTCCCTTCCGCTTGAACCTCTTCTTCTGGCTGGCCTTCAACCCCACGAACGCGAAGTCCGAGCGGAGAAGCCTGACGTAGGTCGTGTCGGGAAGCTCCTCCAGCTCGATTATCCCTCTCATAACGAACTTCTTCAGGACGAGGTCCAACGTGACCTCGGATATCTTGAGCTCCCACTTCAAATCCTTCAAGGTGACCGGATACGCTTGAAGAAGGATGCGCAGGACTCTCTCCTCGAGCGTGCCCTGCTCAATCTCGATGACCAAGAACAGACCTCATATGTACATGGCATCGGGCTTTGTGGCTTCCTCCTGCTTCTCCGCGCTCTCGATGACGTCAATCGCCAGTATCATGTGGGTCGGCAAGATTCTTGTGCGGCCCGCCGACTCCTTGTGGGATTCGTCCAGCTCCAGGCAGATTCCCTCGTCGTGCCCGATTGCGGCGTAGCCTTTGAAGATCCCGTGGGTAACAAGCGGTTTCTCCCGAGTCTCCAAGGACACGACCCTGTACTTCGAGCCTTTCGTAAGGACAATCGTCTCTTCCTTTTCCTTCAACTCTCTCACCTCCTCTCTTTGGCCAGCTTTCCCATGTGTTCCACCGTCATTCTGTAGTTCTCCATCGCGACAGAGACATGCGCCTCGACGAAGTTCCATGCCTTCTCAAGATTCCCGTACCGGATGCGGTAGCCCTTCCTCTCCTCCTTCCCGTCCTTGACGGCCATTTCCTCCAGCAGGTCCATGTACTTCAGCTTGTTCAAGTGCCTGTATATCGTGGGTTTCGTCGTCTTCAGCTTCACGGACAGCTGCTCGGCCGTCCAGCCTTTCTCCGGCCGTTTCAGGAAACAGTCAATGAACAGCCTGTATGGAATGCTCTTCTTGACCGACTTCGAATCGTAGCCCTTCGGAAGGTATCCTATCTGCCCCAGAAAAAGCGTTGCGACCTCATCGAGCTTCTTCAGCGGCGTCAAAGGTGTGTTGCTGACGACAGAGATCTCAAAAGGCATGCTAACAAGTATACGCTTAAACTAATTAACCCTTTTGGACGATATGTTTAGCCAAATACTATACTAGGATGATATCCAGTCTCTCAACTTATGCTCCCACATCTGCCTCGGCCCGAAGCCGAGGGAGCATGCGTACGTGTTAAAATCGACTATGTCCTTGCCCGCCTCGCGTACCGACTCCTGTATCCTCCTCAGGCTCTGCCCGACGACCGAATACACGGGAGCGTAGCCGACCATGGACTGGAAGATGAAGATCTGGTTGAATATCGTCTTCTTCATGATTCCCGTCCTCTTGTGCGCCCATTCGACGAAGTCCGTCAGGCTCGTCTTGCCCATGTTAATCCTCGAGTCGGAGATCGCCCTCAGGAACCTGACGATCCTCCACTTGTAGACCTCGAACTCGACCTCCAGCAGCCACATGTCGAAGTCGTCGTACTTCCTGACCATGTTCATGAACTTCTCTTCCGCTGGCGAGAGCGGTGTCTTCTCCACCAGTTCCTTGAGAAGGAGCAGCGACTCGAGCTCCCTGTTGAAGGATATGCCGTCGCTCACCGCCAGACCGAAGGTCGTGTGCAGTCCTTCCAGGAGCCCGGGGTTCGCGGCGAACCGCGTTGTGGAGTTCGAGTAATTCACGCAATGGCCGAACTCCTCGTGGACGATCGTCTGGAACAGCATCGGCGACCCTGTGGAAGGGGACCTCTTCTCGTCCGTCGACACAAAGAATATGTTGAAGGGCTTGTCCGATAGCTCGCCGAAGGTGCTCATCGCCGCCGTCGGGATGAAGCTGATCAGGTAGGGCGGCGTCTCCATGAGCCGTGTCTCGTAGTTGGGCGTTATCCTCACCAGGCGCTCAATCATCAGCGGGGTGATGTTCGCGCGGAAGTCGTTCACGAATCCCAGTATCTCGGACTTCTTTATCGCCCGCCTCTCCTCGACCTCCTTCTCGACCGTCTCTGTCGATGCGTCGCAGCCATAACTGTCCGCCAGCGCCTCCATGACGGCCTTGAGATGCGGAAGCTCCTCGTCCAGCCACCCCATGGCGTTATCCGCGAACTCGTCCGGCGACTCGGGGAAGTCGTACCTGTCCCTCATTATCTGCGGGTACACATCCTTCCTGCCAACATCCCCGCCGATGTCCTTGAGGATGGGGAATATCTCCTCGAAGTCGCACTCGTTGATCCCTTCCACGTCGAACGCCGCGCGGTAGCTGTCGGCCTTCTTCTTCAGCCCCTGCAGCTTGGCCGTGAGCGTCTGGTCGGTCGTCTCCGCCATCACGGTGTCGATCATCTTGTTGAGCCCCATGCACTTGCCGCACACCGAGATCAAAACCTCGGCAGGCCAATCCTCCCGCGAGAGACGCTCCCTGGCGACGTCGAGCGACTCGGCGATGGTTTCCGTGAGCGATATCAGGTGAGAGGGCACAACACCCTCCACGATGAGATGCCTGAAGTACGCCCACAGGCCCTCGCCCGGCGTCTGGTAGGGTTCCTCGAATAGGAGCCCGACCTCGAGGTTCCTGGCGAAGGCCTCCTCGATCGGATCCGTGGCCTTCTCCCCCGCCGTCCTCAACGAGGAGAGCATGTCGTCGATGTTCTCCTGGCTCGGGACGAACATCCTGCCCGCATACTCATCCAGACCGGCCGCGTAGGTCCGCGCAGGTGCTCTCTCCTTCCACGCCTCAAAAATCGCAGATTCAGACTCGCTCTTCGGCTTCATAGTCTCCCCTCCTACGGAATAGTCGTCTCCCGCTTAAGAGTTGTGGCTCTCCAATTCACCTAAACAGGGTCAGGAGGAAGACCAGGTCCGACTCCGCCTCTATCGCATGGATCTGTCCGGCAGGCATGTGGACCTAGACGCCTTCTTTGGCGGGGTGCTCGTCCTCGCCTAGCCTAATCTTCCCGCTCCTCGTGACGGGCAGAGAGCTTCAACGATGTCCGAAGATGACGCCAGGCAGGAGTATTCGAGCCATACGGCGGTTTGGCAGCGACAATGCCGAAGAAGGCTGCAGGAGAATCCCTTGGACCTGGACGCGCTGTTCGCAAAGGCGGCCTGGCTGGCCAAGGTCGAGGAATACGAGAAATGCATTGAAACCCTGGACATAATCACAAAGAGAGATTCGTTCTATCCGGGAGTCTGGAGGCTAAAGGCCAAGATACATTCTCGCTTAGGGAACGAAAGGATGGCTACGCTCTGCCTGGAAAGAGGCGAGGAGCGATCCAGGTAGGCTATCACTTATGATTCCGAGAAGGGAAGGAATATCGTTTCCGAAAACAATCACTGCATGATGAGAATCAAGCGTACTGGGATAGAAGACGTTCTCAGACTCCTCCGAACATGTCAGAAGAGATTGGAGAAGGATCTTGACGACGCGGATGCTTGGTTCTCGAAAGGTCTAGCTCTTGCAAAGCTGGAGAAACACAAGCAGGCAATCTACTGCCTCAATCGGGTTACAAGAATGGAAATCAACTATCCGTCCGTGTGGAGGCTGAAGGCAACCGTCTATGCTCT
>JAGMCJ010000018.1 GCA_023129265.1 Thermoplasmata archaeon
GTCGTAGTGATCGGCATCTTCGTTCTCCTTCTCTTCGTGCTGGGCTCCGTTCTCCTCCCGCTCAGGCTGATACTCACCATATTGCTGAGCATAACATGGACGCTGGCCGTGACCATGGTCCTCTTTCAAGTTCTAATTGGAATCCCGGTCCTTTGGATGATGCCTTTAATCCTCTTCGTTATCGCCATGGGCCTGGGCATGGACTATGACATCTTCCTGACGACGCGTATCCGAGAGGAGGTTGCCAAGGGCAAGACCGACAAGGAAGCGATCGTCGAGGCTGTCGATAAAACGGGAGGCATCATCACTGCGGCGGGCGCTGTCATGGCGGGAGCATTCGGCTCGATGATGCTTTCCAGTATGGGCATGCTCCAGGAATTCGGATTCGCACTGTTCTTCGTCATCATAATCGACGCGATGATCGTTCGGATCTATCTCGTCCCCGCCATAATGGTTCTCCTCGAAAAGTGGAACTGGTGGGCCCCCGGGAGAATCCAGAGGGTCAGGCGGGAAGAGAAAATGAAGAAGAAGTCGGAGAAGAAGTAGCGGCTAGACCTCGACGTCAGGGTGCTCTTTCAAGTATTCATCTATGGCGGCGTGCAGGCCGTCTGCCGCAAGGTTGCTGCAGTGCATCTTGATGGGCGGTAGCCCGTCTAGGGCGTCGGCGACGTCCTTGCGGGTGATCTTCAAGGCCTCCTTCAGGGTCCTCCCCTTCGCGAGCTCTGTGATCATCGACGATGTCGCAATTGCCGCCGCGCAGCCCATCGTCTTCCATCCGATGTCCGCGATGACCCCATCCTCGACCTTGATGTAGATGTTCATGACGTCCCCGCAGACCGGGTTCCCGACCTCGCCCACGGCATCTGCGTCCTCCAGCGCCCCCGCGTTCCTGGGGTTCTGGAAGTGCTCAATCACTTTCTTCGAGTACATGCTCTGTCTCCGTTAGCGTGTGCCCGGACATGTGAGAACTGCCTCAGAACCTGACGATCGAGGACACGGGGATGACGGGTATGTGGAACTTGGAGAGCTGCCTCTCCAGACCCGCGATGAACTGCGTCGCCATGACCGTGTTGCCATGACCCCAGTCCTTTGCCTTCCTCGCCAGGAAGATGATGTCGGGCTCGCAGTCCTCCACGATGTCGATGATGTTCATCGGGGTAATGTGCTCTAGGATGTCCACCTTGTCGATGACTCCCTTCTGGACGGCGGTTGGATTGTCCCTGTAGTCCGCCACAACAAACGAGATTCCAGGGTTCTTGCGCAGCTGCTTTATCACCCTTATGCCGAGATCCCCGGCTCCCACCACCAGTGCCTTCACCGCTCCACTCTCCCAAATCTCTTCCATATCATCATATACCATGTCATACGGGAATATTATCGTTTCTGTCCCTGGTCTAGCTCCCTTTCGGGCGGGCCATCGTACTCGGCATCAGAGGGGAGGAGGCTCGTGAGCGGGCGTTCCCGAGTCATCTCCTCGTAGACCTGAGCGACGAGTCCCGCGGACCTTCCAAGGAGGAAGAGGGCCTTCCCCAGCCGGTGGTCGAAGTTCATGTCGCACGCTATGGCCGCGATGGCCCCGTCCAGGTTGATGGGCAAGTTCTTGCCGGCCTCCTGGAAGTAGTACTGCAGCGACCTCATGATAACCGTGTGAGTGCCGGAAATCCCGAGCTCTCTGGACAGTTCGAAGAGCCTCGTCACCCGCGGGTCCTCCGTGTGGAGATAGTGCCCGAGCCCGGGCATCTTCGCTTTTCTGGACATCAGGGTGCGCACGTGCTCCTTGGCGACGTCCTTCGGTCCCTTAGCCTGTTCTTTCGCTCGCTTCGAGAGGTTGTACAGGGTTCTCATGCAGGCCTCTATGGCGCCTCCGTGGAAGTCGCCCACTGCCAACAGCCCGCCCGCGACCGCGGTCGGAAGCGGGACTCCGGCAGATGCTATGGACCGCGCCGCCAGACCCGTTGGGACGTTCATTCCGTGATCGATGCAGGAGACGAGTATCGCATCGAGCATTCTCCGCTCGTTCTCGCCAGGAAGCTCCCACTTGAGCAGAAGGAACAGGGCATCCGTGAATGTCACGTTGCCTATGAGGTCGTCCTGCTTGTAGCCGCGCGTCACAATCTTGTTCTTCTCAACTAGGCTTATCGA
>JAGMCJ010000180.1 GCA_023129265.1 Thermoplasmata archaeon
CCGACAGGATTTGCCCGCCGGTCGCGATCGGACCGTAGCCGCCACCACTCAGACCCTTGTTGAAAGCCGCGAAAAGGCCGAGTCCTACGATTTTCTTCATTGTCAGGACGAACGTCCTCTCGAATGTGAGGAGAATCACGGCACCGACACAGAGAACAAGGATCCCGATGTAGAGCTGGATGTACAGCTCGGGCACGCTGACGAAGGCGACCACTGAGATTGTCACACCGATGGCGCTGAACAACGTGAGAACGCCTGTAATCCTCAAATCTCTTGAACCGATGCTAAGGTCCACGTTCTCGAAGTAGTGATGGAACAACCCCCCCACCATCCCAGTTATGAACTGGCTGAGCAGGAGAGCGGGGACTATCTCGAACAGGCCGAAGCCGATGACCAACAGGAGTGGAGTGAGGCTGGTCCCGTAGCCCATGCCGAGAGACGCGTCCGTGTACTGGAATACGAACGCCAGTATGGTTATGAGAATGATCGTCTCCAGTTCCAGGTCCACAGATTCCTCTCCATCACGTGGGCGACTGACCCATCGATTCGCATCATCCCTTCGTTCGGGGAACCACAATGCAGATGGAACACCCCGATTTAATATGTATCTCCTTGAGTTGGCCGACTGAACCTCTCGCTGTCCTTGCGCCTTCCGTGAATGCTCTTAAATAACGACCGCGCAATCGCATGACTGAGGGAGAGGAACGCCCGAGGACATAATCGAGATCAATCCGTGCACAGAGGACGGATTCGTGACACTCGAGGCCAGATTCGACTTGAGCAAGATATCAGGATGCACGTTCGGTGAGTACATCGACCCACACTATATGTGCCGCTTGATGCGTACCATCGAGTTCTTTGAGCGATTCCGATGCTCAGATGAGATGGGCTATGCCTACGGAGAATCTGGAGGCAGACGCATCCATGCCTTCCAGGGCGGGAAGATAATCGTGCGTAGAGCAGAGGATGAGGCGGATGCTCGAAGGATCCTCAGAGCACTCGGGCGCGTTCTGTGGGGGTCCGTGAAGTGCGATTGCGGGCACGCGATGGTCCACTGTCTCTCTGGCGCGTGCGATGACTGCCTGGATGATGTGTGTGGTTGCCAGCTCGAACCGCCAATGGAAGGCGGGAAATCGGAAGGACGGCTCAATGGGTGGGAGGTTCTGGATTTCGCCCAATCGCTGGAACACGGCGACAAGTACCGCTCCGCGGCTCAACACCTGAGACAAGCGGGGGAGAAGCTGGTGAAGCTCACAGAAATGCTCTCTCACGGGAAGGGCGGCCTTGCGAGGTTGGAGAACGAGGTCAGGGCTCACTGCGTCGAGGCCGGAAGGCTGGCAACCTCGTTCCTCATAGAGACCGACAATGGATATCACGCGGGTCTGGGTTTCCTGCTTCACGGAGTGGCTCTGAACATCCTTGCGGGTCTGGAGGCCCTCATCGCGTTGAGCGGGAAAGAGGCTCAAGAGGGGCTCTCCAGGGTATCCGCGTTCATCGATGAATGCTTTACCTCCTTGTTCGAGTCAAGACGCGAGAATCTGGAGAGAATAGAGACTGAGCGGGAGAACATCGTGAAGGACCTTCCAGACGATGACGTGGTCACGATTGTCGATGCTGGCTTCCACACCGCCAGGGTCCTGCGGAAGGTCTTTCCCAAGTGATAAATACCGTCGATTTCTTCCGATTCCCAGGCGGAGGTCTTGAATGAGGAAGGTCTATCTCGATCATGCTGCCGCTAGTCCTGTCGATCCCCGTGTGATGGATGAGATGCTTCCCTACTTCACGGACAGATACGGCAACCCTTCCAGCGTCTACTCCCTCGGGTTCGAGGCGAACACGGCCGTCGAGGAGGCGCGCGAGCGGGTTGCGAAGTTGATCGGAGGAGAGCCAAAGGAGATCATCTTCACATCCTGTGGCACGGAGTCCATCAATCTCGCGATCAAGGGCCTGGTCAACAGGAGGAAGAGCAAGGGGAACCACATCATAACCTCGACCATCGAGCACCCATCCGTGCTCTCAGCGGTCGATGAGCTGGAAAGGGGCGGCTTCTCCGTCACCCGCCTGCCCGTGGACGGAGGGGGTCTTGTGGACGTCGAGAGCGTCACAGCGGCGATAACGGAGAAGACCATACTTATCTCAGTGATGTACGCGAACAACGAGGTGGGGTCCATCCAGCCGATTAAGGAGATCGGAGAGATCGCCAAGGACAGAGGGATCCCGTTTCACACGGATGCGGTCGCTGCGGCGGGGAAGATACGCATCAGCGTGTCCAAGGACAACATCGACCTCCTCTCGCTGGCATCGCAGGACTTGTACGGTCCGAAGGGCGCCGCGGCTCTGTACCTGAGGAAGGGGACATACATTTCTCCGATTCTGCACGGCGGTCCCCAGGAGAGAAAGCTGCGACCTAGCACGGAGAGCGTCCCGCTCATCGTGGGCATGGGAAAGGCCGCTGAGATCGCGGTGCAGGAGATGGGAGCCGAATCGGAAAGACTGAGCAAGATGAGGGACAAGCTGGTGAGGGAACTGACATCGAGTGTGAAGGAGTGCCACCTTAACGGGAACCTTGAAAAAAGGCTGCCGAACAACGCCAATGTCCGATTCAGCTACATCGAAGGGGAGTCCATCATCCTGAACCTGGACATGAAGGGAATCCAGGCCGCAACGGGCTCCGCGTGCACGTCCGAGACGCTCGAGCCATCACACGTCCTCACCGCGATGGGAATCCCGCCAGAACACTCGCACGGGTCGATTGCGTTCACTCTGGGCAGATGGACGAAGGAAGAAGAAATCGACTACGTAATCGAGACGCTCCCGCCAATAGTGAAGGAACTGAGATCGATCTCCCCGATGGTTCCCGAGGGCTGGACGGACTAGCTTTTCCCGCCAGAAATCGCCCGCTCAAGATCCTCGATGACGTCCTCAGAGTTCTCGATTCCGATCGACAGGCGAATCAGGTTGTCAGGGATTCTGGATGCTCTTCTTTCTTTCGCGCTGATGTACTTGTGCGAGGTCTCGAGCGGAAGGGACGCGAGGCTCTCCACTCCTCCCAAGCTCGAGGCCAGTTTTATCAGTTCGAACCTTCTGGAAACCCGCGTTGCGTCTTTAGCGGCCCGCCCGACCTCGAAGCTGACCATCCCGCCAAAGCCCCTCATCTGTCTCTTTGCCAGCGCATGATGCCCGAAGGACGTGAGGCCAGGATAGTGGACTTTTCCGACGTGTTTCAGATCTTCCAGGGCTTCCGCCACGGCCATCCCGTTCCCGTTGTGAACATTCATTCTCAGGTCCAGGGTCTTCATCCCTCTTGTGATGAGGAAGGCGGCAAGCGGATCGGTTGACCCGCCAAAGAGCCTCCTTCTCTGCTCGATTCTCTCAATCCACTCCTCCGAGGACACGGCAAACCCCGCGACGACGTCACTGTGTCCGTTGAGGTACTTGGACGCGCTGTGAACGACCACATCGGCGCCGAGTTCCAGGGGCCTCTGGTTAATCGGCGTGGCGAAGGTGTTGTCCACAACGAGTATGACAGAGTTCTGGTGGGCCACCTTGGCTATCTTCTTCACGTCGAGGATCCTCAGTAGCGGGTTCGTCGGAGTCTCGATGAGGACGGCCCTCGTCTTCTGTTCGAAAGCGTCTTCAAGCACCGAGAGGTCCTCACAATCCACGAGGCTCACCGCGATTCCGTGACGGGGGAGCTCCTTGTCCAAGAGGACACGGGTCCCTCC
>JAGMCJ010000181.1 GCA_023129265.1 Thermoplasmata archaeon
CTAGGATAATTTTGTCCCAAAGCCGTTGTGGGCGGACATGTTAGTCGGATCCGTTGGTCACTCGCAAGCGCTCCATCCGCAAGAGTCTGGGGACTGGGGCGTGCAGAACGCAGAGGCGATTCCCGCAGAAGTCGCCACGAGCGAATGGATTATCTACCGCCTGAGACGTAGAGGGGTAGGGTGGAAAACCGATGGCCAAGATAACCGAGGAAGAGTTCATGGAGCGGGCCAGGGTCGACAAGGTCACGTTCTACAATCACAAGGAGGGCGGGAAGATCGATCACCTGGACTTCGTTACGCACGAGAACGTGTACCTCTTCTCTTCGCATGAGACGATGGCGGTGTTCGAGGATGACAGGGTGATAGTGTACCCCACCGCGAGGCTCTACGAGCACGTGGTCTCCGGACCGACCACCGATTTCGTCAAGGACAGGTACCTTCTCAGCGCCGCCGTGGAAGAGAAGCAGGTGATGGACTCGAAGACGATGCTGAAGGACATGTTCTGACCGGCGAAGGGCCAATGCGACGCTAGACCGACGGGATGATGCTCGACTGTCTGGTAGTGCATATGCCCACACCGTTCTGGCACTCAAATTTAAATACTACCAACCAGATAGTTCAGACCGTTGGGAGGATGAGCATGAATCTACACAAGATCGTCATTCTCGTGTGCGTGCAGATGCTCCTTCTGTCGTTCTCGGCCCCTGTCATGGGGGGAGATGACGGTGAGGAGAAGCCTCTTGCGGACCTGATACTGAGAGTGGGTGCCCAGGATGACATGAAGACGCGTAACATCCTCGGTTCACGCGACATATGGACCTCAAACGTCCTGTCGCCCGTGTACCAGGCTGTGGGAGTCGAGAATCCGTCGACAGAAGAACCGATTCCCTATCTGCTGAAGGGAATAGACGCAGACGAGGATGGAGTATTTGATCTCGATGAGTACGGGATATACAGGAAGGAATCGGGGATGAATCAGTATGAAGTCACGGCCTACTACGACTTCAACGAAGTGTACTCCCACGACGGCATCCAGATGACGATTCACGACCTTCTCTTCAGCTATCATGTGCGCGCTCTGGACCCTCTGGAAAGCAAGCTCGATGTCATCAAGGACAAGAACAATCTTCCGGGCTCAAACTATTCAACCAGCAGGTTCCTGGCTGTCTGGCCTGTTCAAGACTTGTGGGATGTCGCCATACCAGTTGGATCGGATAACACACTCACATTCGCCCTTCACTTCTATCTGCAGGCGGATTATTCCGGGTTCATAAGGTACACGCTCAACGACGCAACAATACTCCCCAGGCATGTCTGGGAAGGGACGGGCAAGATTTGTCTGGACGCAACCGCAGGCGTGTGCAACAACTGGAAGGAAAACATCCACTCGGATTTCGGCTACGCCTATGATCCAGTAACCCACAACGGAGTCCCCTTCACAGATCCAAACCACTACAAGTTTTCCGATGCTGAGGAGTGGGTTCTCACCGATGACGAGGTCATCGGAACAGGACCTTTTGAGATCGACAACTGGGTTCCTGGCGTATCCGCACGGCTCACCAAGTACGAGGACTACTACGGTGACGCCCTAGACTGCGAGAGAGTGGGTGACCCGCCCATTTGCCAGGGGAGCTTCTTCTTGTACATGCACCAGCCGTACATCGACGGAATGCTGTTCTTAATCTACAAGACCGCACAGGCAGCCGTGTTCGCGCTCCAGGCGGGAGAGATAGATGTCGTATCCTGGTCCGTTCCCCCTGCGTTCGTAGCTGGCCTCGTTGCTGACCCGAATGTGGAGATATCCGCCTCCGAGCAAAAGGGGTTCCACTACCTCGGATACAATATGCGGAAGTCGCCGTTCGGCTATCCTAACAACGACCCTACGCAAGGTGATGACGGGTACTATCTGAGAAAGGCAATGGCCCACGTTATTGACAAGAATACCATCGTGACCCTCTTGCTCGAGAACTACGGCGTAGCTGGAGACCAGCCCGTGAACCCCGCGTTCACGCGGTGGTACAATGGCTCCGTTGTGAAGTACAACTACAATCTGTCCGCTGCCAGCCAGATGTTGGATGACCACTACACGAATTCGTTCCAAGGAGGACCTGGTCTTGGCTGGTCGGGTGGATACAGGAATCTTCCAACCATAGGAAGTCAGCAAGTTGAGATACTGTGCCCACAGGCAGACTACGATCCCATACTTGCGGTGTCCTGCGAAATGATTGCGACCAACGCCAGAGCGGTCGGATTGAACTTCGTTGCCAAACTTCTGGCCTTCGGAGAGATTGTGGACCGTCTCGACGACCGTCAGATGGACATATGGGTGTTGGGACTGAGAATAAGCTCAGACCCTCCAGACTACTACCATGCGTTCTTCTATTCAGGCAATGCAAAAGCAGGACAGAACTACGAGGGATTCCAGAACGAGACGTTCGATGACTTGATTACGGCAGCACGGGAAGCGACCGATCCAGACGAGCAAGTCTCACTGATTAGGCACTGCTCTGGGCTTCTGATGGATGCAGTGCCGTACGATGTCCTCTACTTCAGGACGAACATAGAGGCATTTCGGTCCGATAGGTTCGTCAATTGGACGGTGGGTCCGGCAGGGTCCATACTCGGAGAATCGTTCTGGTCATGGATAGGCATTCACCCACCCTTCCTGATATCCGCCGACGTGGTATTTCCGAACGGGAGCAATGTGAATGAGACAGAGACCCTGGTGTTCGAGATTTCGGTGACAGACAATCTTGGAACGCCCGTGGATGGGGCGAATGTCTTGATATCCTGCGATCCTGCGGGCCCCTTGATCTCGCCCACCTCGGGAGTGACCGTGGGCGGCTCGATAGGTCCGATCTCTTTCACCGCTCCCGAGGTCACATCGAATGAGTTCTATGCAATAACCGTCCAGGCGGACTACTCAGCGTTCTCGGACAGCGACACGGACTACATCCTCGTCCTCAACGTGGACCCGATTCCGCCAGAGATCCTGAATGTGATTGCTCAACCGGACCCGCAGATCCTTAACGGGACGGTCAACATCAGCGCAGCCGTGTTCGACGAGTCCCTCGTCTTGGTCACTTGCCGAATAATCGACCCCAATCTCGTCCAGCTCGAGAACTGGACGATGCAGTATGATGCGATGAGCGACAGATACTACCGCGACAGGACGTACAGCCTGCGGGGGACGTATCAGTTCACGATATGGGCCTACGATAACAGTTTCAACCTGAACTCGACGAGCGGGACGTTCCGAATCATTCGTCCGCCACCCACAATCTCGGATGTCGAATGGGACAGGCTATCGGAAAACATACCAACCTACGTCAACATCTCCGCGAGTATCGACAGTCCGTTTGGAGTGGAATCGGCCTGGGCTCGCGTGTGGAACCCCAATGGGCAGGAGATCGGCAACTTCTCCATGCAGTTGGCCGGTTCCACAATCTACTGGAAGACAGTCCTCGCCGAGACGATTGGAGAGTTCCAGTTCCACCTGTCTGCAAATGATACCTACGGCACTTGGACAGGCTATGATAGCGTCTTCCATATCACAGACGTCATTCCGCCCACCGCCGATGCAGGTCCCGACCAGATTGTCTATCAGGGAGACACCGTTCAGTTCGACGGCACGCAGTCGAGCGATAACTGGGTCGTGGAGAGCTACACGTGGACATTCTATAACGGCACGGATGTTGTGACCCTCTACGGACGGCAGCCCCAGAGCAGGTTCATCCATGGCGGTAGCTTCCTCGTGATTCTCGATGTGCGTGACCCGGCGGGAAATGACGACCAGGATTACCTTCTCGTTCAGGTCATCGTGGCTGACACCGATGGTGATGGTCTCTCCGATTGGGACGAGGAGAACACCTACGGAACGAATCCCTCAAAAGCGGACACCGATGGAGACGGGATGAATGACGGCGCGGAGGTCGGCTTGGGCAGGGACCCGCTGACCCCTGACAAAGAGGAGAAGCCTTTCGAAGAGGAGTTCTGGTGGATATTCCTCTTGCTTGCGATTGTATTCCTCGTTGCCCTTGTTCTGACGATTCTCTTCACGTTGCTGGTGAAGAAGCCTGAGAAGGGCGAGTCCGCAGAGGAGACCGAAGACGAGACCGATGAAGACGCAGAGGACTGAACACCGCCCGGAACGGACGCCTGGCTTCTCGACTGCGAAATGCTTAAGATATCCTGCTATATCTCCTTACCATCCGCGGGGAGGTGGCATTGTTTTGCCTTTTCCAGCCACTCAATCCAGGAAAAGGTGCGAAGGTTGAGAACATGGGTGAAAGCGAGTCGGTGCTCCTTCCACAGTCGGCGACTCTGACGGTATCGAAGGCGAAGGGGAAGATGTACGCCGCCGTCATCGTGGGAGCCGGCCCTGCGGGTATCGCGGCCGCCGTGTATCTCAGGCGGGCAGGGGTCGACCCGCGGGTTTTCGAGCGGGACGAGATCGGCGGGCTTCTGAGGAACGCACACCTCGTCGAGAACTACCCTGGCTTTCCCGAGGGCATCGGCGGCCCGGAGCTCGTGGAGCTGTTCAAGCGACACCTCGTGCGCTGGAGAATCGACATTCGCATGGAGGAGGTCCACACTGTCTCCAAGGAGGGAGAGGTCTACAAGGTGTCCTCCGAGTCAGGAGAGGCATTCGCGAAGTCCGTCATCGTGGCCACGGGAACGAGACCCAAACGGATAGACATCCAGGGCCTCGAGGACGTGGAGATGTCCAGGGTCTTCTACGAGGTCAGGGATATCCCCCCGACCGCCAAAGGCAACTTCCTCGTAATCGGCGGTGGCGACGCGGCATTCGACTACGCTCTGAACCTGGCCTCAAGAGACATCTACGTGGACATCGTCTTCAGGGGAGAACCCAGGTGCCTTGCCCTGCTTCTCGAGAGGGCGAGCCGTTCAGAGAAGATCAGGACGCACGCGGGAACGGAGCTCAAGTCCGTGAGGGGGGAAGAGCGTCAGTTGGTCTTCATGATGGAGCAGGAGGGGACCGAGAAGGAAATCGTCGCCGACTACGGGCTTATCGCATGCGGGAGGGAGCCGGACATCAGCGTCCTGCCGCCAGAGCTCGCGGAGAACTGGAAGGAAGCGTCAGGCTTGTACCTCGTCGGTGATGTGAGAAGGGGGAACTACAGGCAGGTGGGGATATCCGTGGGCGATGGCATCCTCGCGGCCATGTCGATTATCGAGTCAATGGGGAATGAGAAATGAGGATTCTGGGTGAGTTCGGGAAGGAGGATCTGGCGAAGGTCTACGTGGCGTCCATGAGGGAGGGCAACGGCTACCTCGTCGAGTTCGTCGAATCGTTGCAGCCGCCGGTGCCGCGCGAGGAGAAGTGGGTGCTGATAATCTCATCATCCTTCGGCTGCCCGGTGAACTGCAAGATGTGCGACGCTGGCGGGCACTACCTCGGGAAGCTCACGAAGGACGAGATCCTGCAGCAGATAGACCACATGGTGAGGAGGCGGTTCCCGGACGGGCGGGTGCCGATCCCGAAGTTCAAGGTGCAGTTCGCTCGAATGGGCGAGCCTTCGCTGAACCCGAATGTGCCGGACGCCCTGCGGGCTTTGGCGGACGTGTACGATGCCCCTGGCCTCATGCCATGCATCTCAACGCTCGCTCCCGTTGGCAGGGGGAGCTTCTTCGACGAGCTCATCGACATCAAGGACGCCCACTACTCGGGCGGACGGTTCCAGTTGCAGTTCTCCGTGCACACGACCGACAGGCGGAAGCGGGACGAGCTGATGCCGATCAAGAAGTGGGGGCTCCCGCA
>JAGMCJ010000182.1 GCA_023129265.1 Thermoplasmata archaeon
ATGATGAGCATGCCCCCGCTTCCGCAACAAGGGTCATAAATCTCGTCTCCTTCATCTGGGTCAAGGATCTCGACCATCGTCCTCACGACCTCTCTCGGTGTATAGAACTCGCCTGCTCTCTTGGGGGCCATTTCGTTGAACTTCTTGAGCAGGTACTCATAGGCATTGCCGAGCATGTCAGGCGGGACGTTCTCATGTCCGAGCGACAGTTGACTGAAGTGCTCCACCAAGCGGATGAGTCTGTCCTGTGGGATTTCCTCGGGCTTGTTGAAGTCTGTTCTGTTGAGCACGCCATCCAATGGAGGATTCTCTTTCGCGATCTTGTCCAGGACGTCGTTGACCTTTTGCCCAACGTTCGTGCTCTGCTTTCTCACGTCGTTCCAGAGGCAACCTTCAGGAATCAGGATTTCGTGGAACTTCTTCTTTGCGATTTCTTCGCTTCCATACTTCTCTAGGAGCTCCTCGTACTCCTCCAAGTAAACGTCGGACAACCTCTTGAAGAACAGCAGTGGCAGGATGTAGTTGCCGTATCGTTCCGGTCTGACCGGTCCCCGGAGGATGTCTGCGGCCTTCCAAAGGACTTGCCCTAGTTTCTCGAGTGTCAGTTTCTCGTTGTGCAATCGGGTCTGTGCCAGGATACACCCTCCCCTAATCCTGAGTGCCATGTCAGTATAAGACAGTTCGCTGGTAGGGGGATTGATGAGACAGTCACAACAACGGTTTGAATGCAGGCTGGATTGGCTGAGTGCGTCTTGCCACCGTCAGCATCATCAATCACTTTTCATTTGTCACTCTGGATTGGATATCTCATCGAAGAATGTAGTGACATCGTTCATGTGCTCAATCGAAAGTTGAGGTGTGCCGATCACTTTGGTCTCGTAGGTCAAGCCCTCCTCTCTGAAGTGCCTTGATAAGTCCTCCTGGAACCGGATACACCGCAGGATGTCCGTTGCGTGCTTTGACGTCTTCTCTGAGGTCGTGCACTCAACGAGCATTATTCTGGATCGACTTCCCTTTAGCAGTTCAATGGAGAGCAAATCAAGCTCCCTCACTTGCTTCCCCTCATCGTCTCTGAAGACAAGCTCCGGGATAACCCATCTCGAGAGGACATCCTTGTCTGGCTTTTCGATCAACTCTCTCAGAAAGACCTTGGCCTCAAACACATGACCCAATAGCTCATCATCCCATTCCATCTGATGGATCTCTTTGCCAAGTGCTACCAGGAAATCTTCACCGAAATACTCGTGCGCGTGAAGGAATGTCGATGCTATGTCCTGCGCGTCCGCACCACCAAATCGGAGCAAGGAAAACCAGGCATGAGGGGAGGATAGAGAGAACACTTTCCCTTCCGAAGTCTTGATCAAGACATCATAGTCGCTTTCCATTGGTTCCTTGGGAGACTCCTCTTCTGTAAGGTCCTCGGGGACAAGGTCCAGCAGGTCGGGCCTTTTCTTCATCACCTCTCTGAGAATCTTCTCTATTTGTAGGCCATAGGTTATGTCCTCTCTTTGGAAGAGATATTTCACAAGCGCTTGTTGGACCGTCCCGGGTGGTACAAGCGTCTCTAATCTTGCTAGAGCCATAAGAATCCCTCTGATTGTCCGTGAGGATAGGTCGTGAATTACTGAGACTCTATACCCTTCGTGCGGAGAGGGGGCGACCCAGCTGATCGTTGGCTCTTGAATGAGGTTCTCAAGGTGACTTCCATATCTGAGATTCGTCAACTTTCTGTCCAAGTCCAAGTAGTCTGACACTCCCTGTGACGGGACATGGGTGTCAACCACTAGTTTGAACTTGCCCTCTTCGACTTTTGAGTGCACATCCTTCAGCTTCTCACCATAGACTTTCTCAAGTGAGTCCATGAGGCTTTCATCTGTCATGGAGAGCAAATCTGGAAGGCGTATTCTGCCCTTCACTAGCGCATGCGCGATTGAACATTCATAGGCGTTCTGAAGGGCAAGCACGTTAATGTCGAAGTACACCTTTGATGCAAGGTACTGTTCCATCGCATTTAGTATATTCATTTCGAGTCTGGGAACACTTAGCGAACCACCTTCCGTCTTGAACTGCCTGACAACGGAATCGATGCTGAGGTCCAGTTTGGCTATCCCTATCGAGTGCAGGTCCCGCAAAACATAGTCGATCCTGTTGATGTACTGGAGGAGGGAGTAGCCGACCGATGACGGGTCCATCAAGTATTCCAGTATTGCATTTGAGAGTAGGTCTTTGCCATTCTCCTCATCGCCATTGGAGAGAATCTCATGAAGTCTCTGTGCAGATATCCATTTCATGATTCTGGGTCTGTCCCATTCTGCTAGCATATTTTCCAAGGCTTGAGCGGCCTGACCTTTCAGGAAGGTTTTGTCTGCTATGGCAGTCACGCCCTTGAGGATGGCTTTTAGTTTCAGGCGAACCTTGCTCGAGAAACTTGCTGCCTTCATGATTGCCCGCTCACCCACAAGTCCAAGTGGCGTATGTCCGATTGAGTGTGACAGTGCCGCCCTTCTCAGTGCGGACCACGTGACACCTCTTACGTTATGGTATTGCATGACTTTCTGGGAAAGATAGTAAGTCCCTACGCTATGCTGGAATTTCGAATGGTTCGCCCCATGATAGACGTCTGATACAAGTCCAAGTTGTTTTACGGAATGTAGCCTCTGCAGGCTTGGTGAGATTGCATCCAGGAATCCATCATCAGATTCATCTTCTTTTCTTCCCTGGAAAACCTCCACTGTTCCATGAATGGGGCAGGGAAATGACCTCATATGCAGCTGTTAACCATGAGGGTCTTTATGAATATTCCGCCTATCTGAGGTTTTTGGAGGAGACCTGTGACGTTCTGACGGTTTTCGGGAAACGTTATCAAAACACTCAAGGAGAGTGCAAGACAAGACTCCGCTTCCCACTTGGCGGTACGGTCGGTAGTCCAGTCTAGCCCATAAGAGAGAAGAAAATATGTAGTGCCGTTTCTCAACCCGCCTCCAGCTCCGCCCGAGACAGCCACGTCTCGCTTCCCGTTCCGCTCTCGAGCTCGCCCACCAGGTCCTCCAGGTCCACCGCCTCACCGCCTAGCTCGACGTCGAACCACTCCCGCCAGATCCATGAGTCCGTCGCCTCCACGGTTGGCACGAAGGTCCCGCCCAGCCTGCGGTGAGAGCCTCCCATCTCGGGGTCGAGAGGCAGCTCCTTCGGGGGAACGTATCCCTCGTTGAAGCGCTCGCTGTTCCCCACGAAGTCGAGCATGAGAAAGGACCATGTGCCCTTGGACAGCCGCGTCCATTCCGCGACTCATCCATCACAGACTTCAGCGTCCGCCGTTACGCCATTCCCGCATTCGGGGCACTCGTAGCGCCGCCTCCTCCAAAGCCCAGATCACCACTGATAGCTATCAACCAGAGCGCCAGTGGAGTCTCTCAGATAGACCGTATCACCGTCGTTGTTCCATATGGGGGATTCGCTACCCCAATACAACTCCGTGGCCGTGTCCGTTCCGCTTCCCGTATAGAGGGTGACTGATGCGTCGGCGCTCAAGGAAAAAGCGGGGAACGTGTACTCGTGGCCGTATTCATCGCTCACGCGCCACCCTGTAAGCGTAGCTGCCGCGTTTCCACCGTTCGTGAAAACTATGTACTCATCATTCAGGTTATACCAGTCATTACCGGCAGCGTTCTCGTGGACGTAGGAGATATGGACGTCAGCGGAGGATTCTTCCCACATCCCTCGCTGAGCGTTCCTGGCCTCCTGTTCTGCACTCTCGAATTGTGAGGCATACTTCGTATTGGGTGAATACGGATAGGCTTCTGCCCACCCGCTCCTGACCATTTCCATGTTGACGTGGAGACTGCCTACCCAGACATACCTCAGCAACCTTCCGTAGTGGTCTGTGTCTTCGACATCCTCCTCAAGTCCCACCTCGTTGTTTCCGATCAACTCCGACAGTTTGGATTTGCACTCGTAGTAGAAGGTCTCACCGCTCTCAGGCGTATCGATCCCTATCAGTCTGACCCTCCAGTCGTCCTCTATCTCGATCGTGTCCCCGTCTATGATCCTGATGACGGAGTAGGTTATGTTTTCCTCGCCACCGCCCTCGTCATTCGGCGATGGGTTCGTGTTGGCAATCTGAGTTGAAACCGCGTAAAGGCCGATGGCTGAAGCCATGACAAGGACTACGAGGACCGCCCACGCCTTCTTCATCAGATCACATAACGAGAGGGAGATATTATGCTTTTCGCGTGGGTGAAGTCGCCTGGACGAGCGACTTGGTCCGCCGCCCTCACAAAGAGAGCGGAGTTCTCTCCTGGTTCTCGCTCTCGACACCCTCGAGACTGTCTCGATAGGAGCGCCCCTTCGATGTCCGATATCCCTCGTTGAAGCGCACGCTGTTCCCCACGAAGACGAGGTCGAACTCCCGCGCGTCGAACTCGCCGAGGCGGGAGATCATCGTCTGCAGCAGCGCTATCGTGACGGCTTTCTCGCGTCGAGCCTGTCCCTTCCTTCGCTTTGACCTCGCTCTTCCTTCGCTGTTTCTTCGCTCGGGCTATGCTTGTCCTTCGCTTATCCTTCGCTTTGACTTCGCTTGTCCTTCGCTTGTCCTTCGCTGTTTCTTCGCTCGAGCTATGCTCTTTCTTCGCTTGGCTTCGCTTGTCCTTCGCTGTTCTCCGCTTATCGACTGAGCTCTCGTCGTTCGGTCGATTCCAGGTACAAGGTCTCTCAGGTCCACCGCCTCCCCGCCCGGTGCAACGTCGAACCACTCCCGCCAAATCCACGAGTCCGACTCCCCGCTGCTCTGCATCAGAGTGCGCCGCTCACCGTGCCCGTTCCCCGAAACGTCAGCACATGATCAGGAAGAGCCACGAGGGCAGACGGACCACCTCTCCACGCAGGGACAACGTGTCCTTCGTCACCGCCATCCCGAGGGTAAACTATATACGCATTCATGTCATAACATCCCAAGAAGTGGGATATTGTGACACAGATGAAGACCTCTATGATATGGAAGAAACTGGTAATAGACGGACGCAAAATAGCCACTTCTGCCGAGATTCATGAATTGGCTCGCAGACTAGAAAAAGAGGACGTGAGGAGCCTTCGATATCTTCAGGAACACGGGTATGTCTCAAGGATACTAAGAGGAACATACTACGTTAGGAGCGCGGACGAGCGTGAGAGGGATTTCTTCCAACATTCGGTATATGAGATTGTGTCCAAGGCTCTGAAAGTCAAGGGCGTCAAGCACTGGTATTTCGGGCTGGAGACCGCTCTCAAGCTCAATGGCATGACTCATGAGTATTTCACAGTGAACTATGTCATAACCGATTCGTACAGGACCACCAAGGTCATCAACATCCTCGATACGAAGTTCCAGTTCTTGAAATGGAGCAGAAGCCATTTCGATTTCGGCATTGTGAGAAAGGATGGTCTGATGTACTCGGACAGAGAGAAGACGGTGCTTGACCTGGCCTACAGGAGATACCGAAGAGGCAAGGGAACGGCGCATGCAGCTGGTCTTATTCAGGAATATATGGGGATATTGGACGAACGAAAGTTCGAGAATCATCTTGATCGCTACCCCCAGAGATTCCAAGAGGTAATCAGAGGGAGCCTATGAAGGACTTCTTTGAAATGCTGAACACGCTGGGAAGGCCCAAGAGGAGCGACATAATCGAGAAGGACTTTCACCTCCACAGGTTGCTCTATCAGATATCCCAAGACGATTACCTCAGTGAAAGCCTCGCCTTCAAGGGAGGAACATGCCTTATTAAGGCGTACCTGGGATTCTATCGCTTTTCGGAGGATATCGACTTCACCTGGCAGAGTGATGACCTCTGGAAGGGCAGGACCCTGGCCGAAACGAGAAGGCTTTGCTCCGAGGAAATCGCCACCCTTGCGGAGCATTTCAATGTCATAGCCGACAGCCTCGGGATGGATTTCGGTGGCGACAAGACCGATGCGAGCGAGGTCCACATCAGCAGCGGGGGCAGAATGGTACTGTTCTTCATCGGCTACCAATCAGAGATATTGAATATGCCCAGCAGAACCAAGGTGGAGATCAACTTCGTGGACAAGACTCTCTATCATTTCAAAGACAAGGAATTGAGAAGCTATGTGGAGAACATGGGATCGGAGGAACTGAAGTTCCTGTATGAGGAACTCTGGAACGAGTACAATACGAAAGTACGGCTCAAGTGCTATGATCCCAGAGAGATATATGTGGAGAAGTGTAGGGCGTCATTGACCAGGAGGGCATACAAGCTTCGGGATGTGATAGACATATTCTTCATGGAAGAGGAGTTCGGCTACTCTGTCAATGAATACAAGGAGCAGATCGAGGAGAAGGTCAGATTCATGCTCGGGCTGTACGAACGATACAGGGAGAACATAGAGCTCATGAGGTTTCCACCTGCAGACATCCTGGGTTCGGAGGAAATGAAGCTGCTACTGGTCGAGCCATCGAAGGACTTGGGTCTTGAGGTTCTTCGGATACACGGGGAATTGGATGACATCCGAAAGGAACTGACGGCTTGATCATTCGGAGAGGTGTCAGGACCTGAGGTGAATCGATGTTCTAGTCAGAGTGCCTTCAGCTCGCCTCCACCTCCGTCCGCGACAGCCACAAGTTCGCTCCGCTCTCGCCCGCGCCTCTTCTCGGGGAACTGTGGTTCCGAGCCAACGACATACTTGCCCTTCCAGGTCTTTGCGACGAACTCGTCGATGACCATTCCGGACATGCCCTCGTAGCTCAGGTTCTTCTTCGCTTTTGTGAGCCGCACCTGCTAGGGCCCCCTTCCTCGGCTCCGTTGTTTCTCCGTCCGTTCTGTAAGCTCGCTGTATGCTCGCTCCGTTGTTTCTCCGTTGTTTCTCTGATGTTTCTCCGTTCCGCTCCGTTCCCGCCCGCGCAGTGGCGTATGACGTCTTTTCGGAACACTTAAGTAGGGTCTTCCTTGCGGTTCCTTCGCTTTCACCTCGCTTATCCTTCGCTGTTTCT
>JAGMCJ010000183.1 GCA_023129265.1 Thermoplasmata archaeon
CACAAACAGCAGGACATTGCTCCTTGGATTGGTCTCCAGCGAGTCATCCAGCCATTCCAGCCTCTTTTGCTTCAGCTGACCTCTCGACATGAGCCTCATCATCGAGTGGAGGATTCCCGCGTGGGAGCATTCACCGTACGAACCGTCCTTCACGAGTCCCTTCCTGACCTCCCTCACGAAGGCGGGATATCTCACATCGGACGGGCAGTACGTGGAACAGGCATTGCACGTGAGGCATTGCCACATCTCAGCGGGATTGATTCCTTCCTCTCCGTGCGCGAGAATCGTCTCCACGATCCTTCGCGGGGAGTAGATGTGACCGTCGTGGGTCAGGGGACAGGCGAGAGTGCACTTGCCGCAGGAATAGCACATCTGGACCTTGTTTTCCCGCACAGCTTCATCGAGTTCCATCACCCGTCACCTCCCACCGGACTGGGTCCTTTCACCTTGATCTCCTCGATGAAGTCCTTGATGACCTCAGCGAATCTCGCACCCTCTGACGCCGATATCCACTCCAGTCGGATGCGGTCTTCGCCCAGGCCGATGAGCTCCGCCGCCTTCTTGGCGGTTTCGACCCTTTCCTCCGCCTTCTCGTTCCCCGATATGTAGTGGCACTCGCCCGGGTGACAACCAGCGACAAGGATGCCGTCGACGCCTTTCTCGAAGGCCCGGAATATGTGACCGGGGTCGACGCGGCTTGAACACATCACCCGCACTATCTTGACATTGGGCGGGTACTGCAGTCTGGAGGTTCCTGCAAGGTCGGCCCCGGTGTAGGCGCACCAGTTACAGCAGAACGCGAGGATCTTCGGTTCGAACGAGGCCTTCATCTATTCCCACTCCAGACATTCTATGATCCCGTCGAGTTGCCCGCTCGTGAACCCGTGCACGTCCATCGCACCTGTCGGGCAAGCCACGACGCACGCACCGCATCCCTTGCAGAGAACATCGTTTATCCTGGCGTACTTGACGCCCTCGGACTCCACGATCTCGATTGCCCCATAAACGCAAACCTCAACGCACCTGCCACACCATCTGCATCGCGATTCGTTCACGTAAGCGGTCAGGGGTTCGACCTCTATTCTATCCTTGGAGAACAGGCCCAGGACCTTCGTGGCAACGCCTCTGCTCTGGGCTATGCTTTCCTCCAAAGGCTTCGCGGAGTGCGCGAACCCGCACAGGTAGACCCCGTCCGTCGAGAACTCGAGCGGTCTGAGCTTCATGTGCGCTTCCAGGAAGAATCCGTCCCCGCTCAGCGGGACCTTGAGTGTCTCGGAGAGTTTCTCGTTGTCCGGATTCGGCCTTATCCCCGCGCTGAGAACAACGTAGTCTGGCTCCAGGAGAACATCCTCCCTCAAGGTTCTGTCCTTCACTACGACCCTCAGCCTCCCGTTCTCCTCCGTCACTTCAGGAGGATTCTCGTCGTTGTACCTCAGGAATATGACCCCCTTCATGGACGCTTCTCGGTAGAACCTCTCCCTGAATCCGTACGTACGAATGTCCTTGTACAGGATATACACGGGAGTGTCGGGATACCTCTCCTTCACCCAAAGAGCGTTCTTGATGGAAGTGGAGCAGCATATGCGGCTGCAGTTGGGATATTCAGGAGTCCTCGAACCCACGCACTGAATGGTCACTATGCTCTTAGGTCTGAACTCCTCGTGCAGCATCCTCTCCTCGAGCTCGAGCTGCGTCATGACGTGATCGTTCTTTCCGTACAGGTACTCCGTGGGCTTGTATTCGATCGCGCCCGTGGCGAGTATCACGACGCCGTGGTCGAATTCGTCCCTGTTCGCAAGCGTCGTGTGGAAGTTGCCCACGAACCCGTCGACGGATTCCACTTCCGTCTCCATGTGAAGCATGATGTTGTCATTGTTCTCCACTTCCTCTATCATGCCCTCGAGGAGTTTCTGAGTATCATCGACTGCGAGTGTGTGTGCGACTCTTCTCAGGTTCCCGCCAAGCTCCTTCGTCTTCTCCACGAGATGAGTCTCTATCCCGTGCTCCGCCAATGACAATGCGGCTGTCAGTCCGCTCAATCCGCCTCCAATGACGAGGGCGGTCTTGTTCATGGGAACGGATATCCTGTGCAGGGGTTCCAGGAGCCTCGCTTTCGCGACCGCGGCAGCGACCAGTCCCTTGGCCTTCTTCGTTGCCTTCTTCGGCTCCTTGGAGTGAACCCATGAGCAGTGTTCGCGTATGTTCGCCATCTCGAAGAGATAGGGATTGAGTCCAGCCTCCCTTATCGTCTCCTGGAAGAGCTTCTCGTATGAGCGGGGCGAGCAGGAAGCGACCACAACTCGATTGAGGTCGTGCTCCTTGATGGCTTCCTTAATCTTCTCCTGCGTCGTGACGGAGCACGTGTACAGGTTGTCCTCAGCGTGAGCTACATTGGGAAGCGTCCTCACGTGCTCGACGACGGAGGGAACATCGACGACACCGCCGATGTTGATGCCGCAGTGGCAGACGAAGACGCCAATCCTGGGCTCCTCTTCTTCCGCTACAACCTCCGATCCTGCCTCTTCGTCGGCAACTTCGACTTCTTCGAACACGGGAGTGATCAAGGATGCCGCTGATGATTGGCAGACCGTGTCCGGAATGTCCTTTGGTTCCGCGGTTGTCCCAACGACGTAGACGCCAGGTCTCGTCGTCTGGAAGTTCTCATACGGAGGGGTCTTGTAGAATCCGTATTCGTTGAGTTCAACGTCGGCAATCCTGCTGAGCTCTTCCGCCCCTTCTGGCGGTTTCAGACCAACAGACAGCACAACAAGGTCGAACTCCTTCAGCTCGATTTCGTCGCCATCGATGTACACGACGAGGACTCCGTCCCCGTCGATGGCGGGTTCCAGTGAGGAGACTCTGTTCCCCCTCCAGATCCTTATGCCATGCTCCTCTTCTGCCCTGATGCGGTAGTCCTCGAACTGCTTCCCAAACGCTCTGAAGTCCGTCGAAAAGATTTGGATATCTATAGAATCTGAATATTCCTTCGCAACGATCGCTTCCTTGAGCGCATACATGCAGCACACGGAGGAGCAGTACTCTCCTCCGTACACAGTTGAGCGGCTTCCGACGCACTGTATGAATGCTATGTTCTCGGGCTTCTTCCCGTCGGAGGGTCTCACGACCTTCCCCTGCGTCGGACCGGATGCGCTCAGGAGCCTCTCGAACTCGAGGCTGGTTATGACGTTGGGAAGGACGCCGTAACCGTACTCGTGTATCACGGAGGGATCGAAGACATCCGCTCCGGATGCTATGATGACGGAGGCGACTTCTATCCTGACCTCCTCCTCTTCCTGATCGAAATCGATTGCCTTGGCCTCGCAGAACTTCTCGC
>JAGMCJ010000184.1 GCA_023129265.1 Thermoplasmata archaeon
ATCGCGTGTTCTATACGCCCTCGAGCGAGCGCGATGTCTTCGTCGATCGAATGGACGACACCCGGGCGTTGATGACGGTCGGTCGGCATTCGCCCCGCATCGTGTCCATGGCCGGAGGAGACGACGAGGCTCTTCAGGCACTGCTGGACAGCCTCGAGGGCGGGAAGGAGTACAGGTTTCATGCCCTCAGCACACGAACCGCCGACCTGGTCCGACGGAGCTTTGACATCCAGAGCGACAACCCATCTTGGTTCTACACGCTCGAAAGGAAGGACTTCGTTGGTGACATCGGACACGATATATCCCCGCTCGTGCCAGAGGACGCCGAGACCATCGACAAGCACTGGAACCCGGGAGAGGAATCCGCACGTTACATCCGGAGCCGGATAGAGAAGGGTCTTGCCTTCGGGATGAGGGTGGATGGTGAGCTCGTCGCCTGGGATGCGACCCATCTTGAGACGGACCGGGCGATCATGGTCGGCCTCCTTCACGTCACGGAGAGCTTCAGGAAGAGAGGCTACGCGAGGTCGATAACCACGACGATGATCAACGCTGTCTTCGAGAAGGGCAAGACGCCGATATGCCATATATTCAAGGACAACGAACCTTCCGTGAGGCTCACGGAGGAGATGGGCTTCAGGAAAAGAGGAGAGCATATCTGGCTGAGGGCGGTAAGTCCATGAGAATCGTCCCCTTGGCGGCCGACAGCATGGGCGCGAGGAGCATGTGCACGTTTGTCGAGACCGAGGACTGCAGCATCCTGATCGACCCGAACGTGCGACTGGGCCCCCACAGATACGGTCTGCCTCCCCACCCATCAGAGAAGAAGAGAAGGGCAGAGTTGTGGAGAGGGATCAGAGACCAAGCGAAAAGGGCGAAGGTGTTCACCGTCAGCCATTACCACTATGACCACCACAACCCGGATGCTCCGAGCATATTCCGCGGCAAGATAGCGCTGCTGAAGGACTATGAGAAGAAGACAAACACGAACCAGGGGAACAGGGGCCGAAGGTTCGCCAACAAGATCGGGAAGTATGCCAGAGAAGTGGTCATCGCCGACGGGGAGGAGTTCCGATTCGGTCGTACCAAGATCCTGTTCTCAGAGCCCGTCGTGCACGGTGTCAACGAAAGAATGGGCTATGTCATTGAGGTCTGCGTCCGGGAGGGGCGCACCGCCTTCGTGCACACATCGGATATCGTGGGCGGGTGCAGGAAGAACCAGATCGACTTCATAATCGAGCAGAATCCCCAGACGGTGATGATGGACGGCGCCCTCAGCTACATGATGGGCGTCTACGGCAAGGAGAACATGGAGCTCTCCCAGAGGAACATCTCACGCCTCTTCAAGGAGACGGACCTGCGGACGTTCATGATAGACCATCACCTCCTCAGAGAGAGGAAATGGATGGAGAGGATCCCGCTCGTCTTCGAGTCCGCAAAGAAGTGCGGCATCAAGGTGCTCACCTGCGCGGGGTACGTCGGTCGCAGCGATGAGCTTCTCGAGGCCAGGAGGAAGGACCTATTCGGGAAGAGAAAGCGTCGCAGGAGAAGGAAGTGATGGTGGACTACGAGCCCTACAGGGCGGAGAGGGTCCCCAGACCCGTCTTCGACAAGGGGAACGAGACGCAGGCAAGATTGGACGGCTGGAGTTGACGGGGCGCGCCCAACAGCTTTAGGTATCCCTTCACATATACCGCCTAGAATCCGTGACCTGTCGGAGGGTGTGTCTTGACATGGCATGAGAAGGGGCTCGTCAGATGGGGCTTCAACGACATCCCAGCGGCGAGAGACATGGAGATGCTTGTCGAGGTGTTCTGCCATATGTTCTCATCCTTCTTCACTCCCCTCGAGCTGGAGATGTATCGCAGGACTGGAGACACGAGGGTAAGGTTGGAGAACGTCGGAATGATCCCCGCGACGGTCAAGCAGTTCGGCTGTGCCAACCGGCCAGTGACCATCCTCTGCAAGAGCAAGGTCAGGAAGACGAGCGGCTACCTCGTGGAGGAGCTAGAAGTCCCGGGTAACGGAGCCGATTCCTTGTTCTTCGCGGGATTGGATGAGGACGGCTACCAATACGTCACGCTCGAGCTGAGCTCGGACGAGTGGTTCAGGGATGACACTGACCCGGAGTGGTTGAAGGTGTTCAACAACTGCCTTGGTGAAGCGGTCAGGGTCCTCAAAGTGGGCGAGGTCGTCTGCGATTGCCTGGAGGAGGAGTTTGATGACCTCGTCGATGATCGCGGTTTCTCGCCCCAGATGTTTCGGAAGCTGGCCGTAAGAAAGACCGAAATCGAGCAGTGAGGCCAATCCTCGATAGTGCTCGAACTCGCCCAGATTCGCAGGTCTGAGAATCACTCCCACTACCATTAAATACGTCAGCTTTTCTCGTCGAACCGATTTCCATGAACAGGGAGAAATACGAACTAGTGCTTGGAACCGTGGTGCTCGTGTTGGGCATCGCGATACTCATGTTCGTGCTGGTGTTCGCCTTCGGATTCATCCCGACAGCCGGCAAGTACTTCGAAGAGCAGTTGCCCCAGGAAGAGGTCCTTGAGGGTCCGAGCACATCCTTCACGTTCAGAGTGGACAACTACACCGTGGACTTCACGGACACTTCGGACCCAGGTGATGCGGACATAGTTTCCTGGGAATGGGACTTCGGGGACGGCGACACATCAAACAGCCAGAACCCGACGAAGACCTACTCCTCCGAGGGTCATTACACCCCCAAGCTCACCGTGGAGGACGAGAACTCGAAGAGGAGCTC
>JAGMCJ010000185.1 GCA_023129265.1 Thermoplasmata archaeon
GATGGTTCTCCACGGGAAGGGACCCAGCCGGGCGGGAGCTGCTCGTCGAAGCGCACGACAGAATCCAGGATGGGACGATACCAGGGAAAATCTCCTTCGTGTTCAGCAACCGCGAGGACGGCGAGTTCGAGCAGAGCGACCTTTTCTTCGACCTCGTGAGGAGCTACGGGTACACGCTCATCCAGTTCTCCTCGAGCACGTTCAAGCCAGAGATGAGGGCAGAGGGCAGGAAGGACGAGGGGATACTGAAGCAGTGGAGGAGGGAGTACGACAGGGAGATAGTGAAGCGCCTCGAGGGGCACGAGATGGACCTCGGCGTTCTGGCGGGCTACATGCTCATCGTAGGCGACGAGATGTGCAGGGTCTACGACATGATTAACCTCCATCCAGCCGCTCCAGACGGGCCCAAAGGGACGTGGCAGGAGGTGATATGGGAGCTTCTCGAGAAGAGAGCGGACAGGACAGGGGTGATGCTGCACCTCGTCACGGAGGAGCTCGACCGCGGACCCGTGATTACGTACTGTGTCTTTCCAATCGTTGGCGGGGATTTGGAACCGCTTTGGCGGGACTTCGACGCGAGATTGGAGGGCGAGACGGTAGGAGACATCGCCAAGAAGGATGGTGAAGGCAATCCACTGTTCGCGGAGATACGCAGACTGGGCTTCATACGCGAGCTGCCGCTCATTGTTCATACACTGAGAGTATTCGCTGAGGAGGAGGTCCGGATTGAGGACGGAACGGTCGTTGCTCAGGGCAGACTAGTTCCTGGCGGGCACGATCTCTCGGAGGCGATCGACAAGGCAGTATCCACCTAGCGGAAGAGAAGGCGCTTCTCCCTGCAGCAGTCGAAAACGTTTATCTATAGCGCAAGACTTCGGAATGCTGGAAATGGCTAAGAAGGTGCAGGTCAGGTTCCTACCAGACGACAAGGCGATAGAGGTCGACAAGGGCACGGACCTACTCGACGCAGCGATCGAGGCCGACATCTACATCGATTCCATCTGTGGCGGTCGAGGCAAGTGCGGTAAGTGCAAGGTCATCGTTCAGGCGGGAGATGTCTCCACCGAGAAGACGGAGCTTCTCGAACCTGACGAGATCAAGAAGGGTTATCACCTCGCATGCATGACCAGGGCAGAGGGCGATGTCGAAGTCCTCGTTCCAGAAGAGAGCCGCGAGGGACTGCACCAGATACTCATGAAGGCCGACGTCGTGGAGGCGGAGAAGCTGGACCCGCCCATCGTGAAGTTCTACTTCGAGCTGAGCGAACCCACGCTGACGGACAATCTGAGCGATCTGGACCGCCTGAAGCGAGCGCTGAGCGACCACGGGATCGAGGACATCTTGGGCCACCTGCCCGTGATGAGGAGGATGAGCGACCTCTTCAGGAAGAGCGAGTGGGACGTGACAGCCACTATCGTGGAGGACGGCGAGTGCCACGAGCTCGTGCATCTGCAGGGCGGAGACACGTCCGCGAGAAACTTCGGCCTGGCGGTGGACGTGGGGACCACGACAGTCGTCGCCGAGCTTCTTAATCTGAGCAGCGGGGAGATAGTCGCGAAGAAGGCCGCCTACAACAAGCAGGTGATTCACGGTGAGGACGTCCTCACTAGGATTCTCCACGCCGAGGAGGAGAAGGGCGGGCTGAAGGACCTCAGAATGCTGATCGTGGAGACGATTAACTACCTCCTCAAGGAGATGATGGACGATGCGGGAGTGCGTCGGAACGAGATCTGCTACGCCGCCGCGGCCGGCAACACGGTGATGACCCATCTGCTTCTCGGACTGAACCCCGCGCACATCAGGCGGGAGCCGTACATCCCGTCGGCGAACTTCTTCCCGCTCATCAAGGCCAGGGAGACTGGCATCAAGATCAACCCGGAGGGTTACATCTACATCCTGCCGTGTCGCAGCAGCTACGTCGGCGGGGACATCACGGCGGACGTGCTGGCGTCAGCGCTGCACAAGACGGACAAGCTCTCCATGCTGATAGATGTCGGGACGAACGGCGAGGTCGTTCTCGGGAACAAGGACTGGATGGTCTCCTGCTCGTGCTCGGCGGGCCCGGCGTTCGAGGGCGGCGAGGTCGATTACGGCATCCGGGCGATGGTCGGTGCGATAGAGAAAGTGGCTCTCACCACGGACCTTGAGGTCAAGTACAGGACGATAGGGGATGTGAAGCCCAAGGGTATCTGCGGCTCCGGTCTCATCGACCTGCTCGCGG
>JAGMCJ010000186.1 GCA_023129265.1 Thermoplasmata archaeon
GTGTTACATACGGGGACACAATAGACGAGGCTATAGACATGGCAAGAGAAGCCATCCAATTGTATATCGAGAGCCTGAAAGAGCACGGTGAAGAAATACCAACAGACGAAGACACACTGGAATATGCTCTGGTTGTAGAAGCTCATGCCTAGACTTCCTTCTCTCACTCCTCAGAAGATCATTAGAGTGCTTGAGAGGAAGGGATTCGTGTTGGATCGGACCAAGGGAAGCCATCGCATCTACTACAATCCAGAAACTAGGAAGAGAGTAGTTGTTCCTTTTCACAGGAAGGATCTACCGAAAGGAACGCTGCTTGAGATTCTGAGACAAGCGGGCATGAGCAAGAAGGAATTGAGAGACCTGCTATGAGACTTCTCGTTGCTCATTGTTGGGGCTTCCGTCACCTCATTACCGTCCTAGCAAGAAATCAACAAGAGTCCCTTTAGGCGAAACGATTTCCGGAACAAGGACCATGGTAATTAGAAACACTGCGTCACGCATGCGAACCTTCTAACCACCGAGTCACGGAAAAGGATGGACTTCGAGAACGTAGCCACTCACGAGCTGGGGCACAGGGTAGGTCTCGCCGACCTCTATAATGCCAAGTCCTCCGAGCAGACGATGTACGGATATGCTGACTATGGGGAAACCAAGAAGAGAACGCTGGAAGCGGGAGACATAGTGGGCGTCCAAGCGCTGTACAAGTAGTCAGACCTGAGAAATCCGAGCGGGTCAGCGGGTTCCCACGAAAGAAGGCGAAAGGAACCTATCGTCCAGGATATCATCCTGGAGCTCGGATATGTCCTCGCCCTTCCGCATCAGACTCATCATGTAGCCCGAGTTCCTGAGCGTACCAACGAACTGCATCCCCACAAGCTTCCCGCCTCGCAGCAACATCTTCTTCACAGCTCGATCGGTAACGAACTTCTCTTCGCTCAGGTTCTTATCTTCAAAGGAAGCCATGCCCATCGAAAGCGCGGAGACGCCAAAGACGTCGATGATGTTCACGGTGAACGAGCCACTGAACGTGGTCTCCACACCCGCCATGTTCTCGCCCGCAATGCGCCCCTGAAGGACGGCGTTGGGCCATATCGCATTCATCATCCTCTTCCCCCGCAGAGGGTCAAAGGACTCGGTGATGTCGCCCGCCGCGTAGACGTCCCGTCTGCTCGTCCTCATGTGCTCGTTCACGAGTACGCCCATGTTCTTGCGGATGCCCGAGGCCGCTAGGAACCCGATGTTCGGGCGGACGCCGATGCCCATGACGACCATCTCGCAGGGTAGGCGCTTCTTGCCCACGTCGACGCCTTCGACCTTCTTCCCGCCAAGGATCCGCGTGACCTGGCACCCAAGACGAAACCTGATGCCCTCGCCCTCCATGATCCCCTGTAGCCTCCCGCCAATGTCAGAATCGAGCATTCTCGGGAGCACGGAGTCGAGCATCTCGACCACGGTGATATCGAGCCCCCGCTTCTTGAGTGCCGTGGCAGCTTCGATGCCGATGAAGCCGGCACCTATCACGACCGCGTGCTTCTTGTCCCTCATGTATCTCTGGATTCGTCTGACATCCTCCAGTGACGTGAGAGTGAAGACGCCGCGCTTCTCAATCCCATCAATTGGGGGGACGAGAGGGAGGGACCCCGTGGCGATGAGCAGTCTGTCGTACTTCAGCTTCCGTCCGTCGATGACGACACGCCTATCTGTCGGCAGTACCTTCGTCACTTCCTTCCCAAGCCTCAGGTCCACATCTATATCATCGAAGTATCCGCGCGGGAATCGGACTATCTTGGATGGATTAATCTCCCCCGCCAGAACCGCTGGCAGAGAGCAGAGCGAGTACGGCGGCCGCTTCTGCTTGGCCACAATCATGACCTCGGACTGCGTGTCGTGCTTCCTTATCGCCTCTGCGGCGCTCACACCCGCCGCACCGCAACCGATTATGACGTGTCTCATGCTCGCCTGACGATGCTGCCGCGGATATATAAGTGATAAGTTGCGAAAGGACTAACTACGGGATGGGCGATTCTCGACCGACCGTGATGGGATGACCTACTACGATGACCCCGAGAGGCGGAGAGCGCGGGCCGTCGCGGCCACGATATTACTCTTTGTAGCTGGCATCATCTTGATCGTGTTCTACTTCATCATGACGCACTTTCTGTCCGGAGGCTCTGATTCCGGTTACGCGCAATGGGATGAGCTGGGAGAGATGTTCGTCGATATGGGCGTCATACTGGGTGTGCTGGGCGTCCTTTTCATCATTCTGGGCTTCGCATCGGCGGTCTACAGCGGCC
>JAGMCJ010000187.1 GCA_023129265.1 Thermoplasmata archaeon
CCTTCGATGTGACGACCTCCTCTCCGCTCACCGACCTCGCGTAGGTGTCCAGAAGGATCTCTGCGCCCTTCCTCTCTGCGGCGGCCGCGAGATTCATCTCGAACCGGGTTCTGTCAATCGTCATCCCCTTGAAGGGAACGATGTACGTCCTCCCCTTTGGGCTGTGGATCGAGAAGGTATCGAACTCGCGCTGCACACAACCCTCCACGCTCCGATGGAGTTCTTCGAGTTCGTAGGCTCGCGGGAACATCTCCAGTATCTCCTCGTTGGAGGCGAGATATTCCCCGCATCTGACTACGGAGCCTAGGGATTTCTTCCTCTCGATTACCGCGACATCCAGACCGTAGGCCGCGCAATACCTCGCCACGGTCAAACCGGCCGGACCGGCACCGACAACGATGACATCGCGCTTGGGCACGCTCACTGAATCACCATGCCGAACAAAAACCTTCCCGCCTAATAGCTCCGCTCAAGAACGAAATCTGCGAGCTTGACGAGCCCTTCCTCGAACTCCTCGACGAGCGGAACGGACAAATGCTTCTTCGCGGTCCTGGAATACTCGCCCGCTGCTTCCCTCGCCTGCTCAACGGCTCCCGATTCCTTGAGCAACCGCAGAGCCTCCGCGACATCCGACTCGGTCTTCTCCTCCTTGCGCAGGATGGCCCTCAGCGCATCCGCCTCTTCCGAGCCATTGCTCAGCGCGAAGATCGGGATCAGCGTCAGGTTTCCCTCTCGGATGTCCGTTCCCACCGGCTTGCCCAGGACGGCCTCCGTCCCGATCACGTCGAGTATGTCATCGACGATCTGGAAACATATCCCGAGATTGAGCCCGTAGTCTGCGAGGGCCTTCACCTGCGCGTCCGTGCCCCCGCCCAGGATGGCGCCCACCTTGGCACCGCTGCTCATGGGCATCGCTGTCTTCATCGTCACCGTGTCGATGTACTCCTCTGCGCGCAGGTCGACGTTCCGCAGGTTCCTCATCTGCCTTATCTCGCCCTCTGCCAGGTTCACGCACGCCCGCGCGGTCACTCCGACGACCTTGTCAGAGAACCTCCCGCCGATCTCGAACCCGCGCGCGAAAAGGTAGTCTCCTGCGACCAAGGACGTGCCCACGCCGAACTTCTTGTACGCCGATTCCATCCCCCGCCTGAGGGTCCCTCCGTCGTTGATGTCATCGTGGACGAGAGTTGCGTTGTGAATGAGCTCGATCGCGGATGCGATTTCTATCGCTTCCGACGGCTCCTCGCCGCCTGCGGCGTAGAACGCGAGGAGGGTGATGACAGGCCGAATCCTCTTCCCGCCGGAGCGGACGACGTATGAGGCGATTTCCGTGAGAAGATCCTCATTCGATTTCAGGCATTCAGCAATCCTTTCCTCAACCCGCTCAAGCTCTTTTGATATTCCGAAGTCCAGAGCCAAGGGCATACGTCTTTAGGATGACCTCTTAATATATAACGCTTCGTTCCTGGGGTCCTGGCTGGGTGCCCCCGTTAGCCTTGAATCCTGCCCCAGTCTACCGAGTCAGTGAGTGCATGTCCAAGCTTAGGGTCTGGCTCGAGGAACTGAGGCTGCCGTTCATGACGGCCACCATTCCGCCCGCGATCCTCGGCGGTCTCGTGGCGTGGAAGATGACGGGCGAGATCGACATCCTCCTCCTCGCGTTGACGGCAGTAGCGGTCTTTCTCGTGCACGCTGGGACGAACGTCGTGAACGACTACTTCGACCACGTCAGCGGATGCGACGAGATCAACGTGAGGTTCGTGAGGCCCTTCGGCGGTGGGGAAAAGACACCTCGTCTCCAGGCTCGGGCGCAGGCGGGCAGCGGTGGTCTACTACTATCTTCTTGCGCTCGCCTATGCTTCCGTCCTTGGCGGGATGGCGTTCGGTCTGCTGCCCATCGAATCCTCGGTGGCTTTCGTCACCATCCCGATCGCCGCCAGGGCCGTCACGGTCGCAACGAGGCATTACGATGACACGCTCCTGCTCACCCCGGCGAACGCCGGCGCGATAATGCTCCACTTCGTCTTCGTCATCGTCCTCATCTTTGCGTACGCGGTGGAAGTCTCCAACGTCTTCCTTCTCACGATTGTCTCTCTGACCCTTGCGCTCTTCCTGACGGCGAAGTTCATATCAAAGAGACCGGAGCCGCCCGTGGCTCAACCGACTTGACCATTCGCATGAGCCAAAAGATAATTAATGTGACCTGTTTATCACCCCTCTAACTCTTTGGTGAATGCATGGTCACAGAGGAAGAGGTCCTGAAGGCCCCTAAAGAGTGCAATGACCCGGAAATCCCTGTGAACATAGTGGATCTGGGACTCGTGTACGGCATTGAGGTGAGCGGCGGGAAGGTGCTCGTGAAGATGACGCTGACCGCTCCCGGCTGCCCCATGCACAGCGTGATCTCAGAGGACGCGAAGAACAAGGTCGAGCGGATCGAGGACGTCGAGAAGGCTGAAGTCGAGATTGTTTGGGAGCCTCTCTGGACCCCAGAAAGGATGTCACCAGAGGCAAAGAAAAAGCTCGGAATGTCATAGCTTTTGAATCGTTTGAGAACGAGATGGTGACTCATTGTTTCAGGGACTAGCGAACTTCGTGGCAAAGCGCCACAAGGTGATTATCATCTTCTGGCTGATTCTGCTAGTCATCTCCCTTCCGGCCACGCAATTCGTCGCCGACGTGGTGGTCTATGAGGAGACAAGTATGGCACCGGAGGATATCGAATCCGCCAAGGCGGCTGAACTCATCTCCGATCAGTTTCCCACGGGCATCGCAAATAGCACGGCCTTGGTCGTCGTGCAATCCGTTGATGTGTTCTCCTCGCGAATCAGGGACTTCAACCTCCAACTCGAAGACGAGGTCCGTCACGGCGACATCGATTATCTTGACAACTTCACATCGATTTACTCGATATCAAGGGACTATCTTCTTGGAACGGTCCCATTGGTCTACCCCCTCGTGAGCGAGACGGAGGGCCAGGTGAACCTGAGTGCCTCCTTGATCTTCGGAGGTCCCGCCTTCTATGCGTCCTCTTGGTGGAACAATCCCGTGAACGACTCGGTCTTCGAGGCGAGTTGGAACAGCTATTCGATGTTTGTGCCGAACTCATCCTATCTTCCTCTCCTCTACAACTACTCCTATGCCTTCTGGCAGACATGGAATGAGACTTTCAATCCTGGCAATGTGTCGGCCTACCTCGACCCCCTTCTCTACGACGAGTTCCAAAGGGCAGATGAGGTGGTCAACCTCGTCGCTCTCTCATCGCTCGGCCTTCTTCCTCCCGAGGATGAGATGGACTTGTTCATGACCGGTGTGTGGGCAAGCTTCGATATTCTCACGTGGAATGATGCTGAGGCGATTCATAACTACTCCGTCCCTCTTGCAGGCTCCTATCTCGGTGTCCAGAACATCACTTTCCTGCGGGAGGTCCTCGACCTTGGGCCTTCTCCGGCCGGCCAAACCGTCTACGCCTTCGTTCAGCAGGTCATCTCCTCAGCGACCCTTGACGCCTATCCCGTTGCGGTTCCAGAGACGGTGAAGTCGAACCTCTTGAACGAGGAAACGGGGATAATGATCATCACCATAGGGTTCACCAGGGCGTCCAGCTTCCGGGAGTCCGATGGGACCCAACCAATCCTGGAGAACGTCAGAACAATAGGCGATTCGATAGATGAACTGAGGGTGTCTCTTTCTCTCGACCAGGAGACGATACTCGTTACAGGCAATTCTGCTCTGGAGGCGAACCTCGAGGAGAAGGCCTGGGAGGACGTCGAGAGAATCGATATTATCACCATCGCTCTCGTTTTCATTCTCATCGGGGTCTTCTTCCTCTCGATTGTCGCTCCCATGGTGCCTGTCGGTGGCATAGGCATTGCCGTGGTCATCAGCCAGGGCATGATCTTTCTTATCGGGAGCTATGTTGGCGACGTCCATTTCAGCGTACTTACGTTGACCCTCACGGCCATGCTCGGCGCAGGAACGGATTATGCGATATTCCTGATGGCAAGATACAGGGAAGAGAGACTGAGGGGTAAGTCGAAAGAGGACAGTGTGAGGGAGTCGGTCACCTGGGCGGGAGAGAGCGTCATGACGAGCGGAGTCGCGGTGATGATAAGCTTCGGGGTTCTTTCTCTCGGTAGCTTCTCTTTCGTCAGGACGATGGGTCTCAGCATAATGATGGGAATCGGACTCGCCCTGGTCGTCGCGATCACTTTGATTCCCTCCCTCCTGATGCTTCTGGGAGATAGAGTATTCTGGCCTGGCGGAAAGAAATGGAACAGGAACCCCGGGAAGGAGAAGAAGGGACCTGGGTATTTCAGAAGAGCCGCGTCCTTTTCCGTGAAACACCCAAGGGCGATCGTTCTTGCCGCCCTTCTGGTCTCTGTTCCTGCGGTCTACGGCGTCCTCACCCTGGAAACGAGCTTTGACTTCATCGCGGCCATGCCGGAGACGGAGGCAACGAGGGGATTGGATCTCCTCGGAGAAGGCTTCGGGAAGGGAAAGATTCTTCCAACCTACGTCGTCATCCAGTTCGACTCCCCTTTCTATGATAATGGAACCTTCGACGGTTCGGTTCTCAACAGCATTGAGAATCTCTCGCAAAGTCTTGAGGGCTTGGACAATACTGTGACTGTGATCGGGCCAACCAGGCCGCAAGGACAGACCGTCGACTACGGCAACCTTAGCCAGATGAGTCCAATGCAGGCCTCGGCCATGATGGTGATGATGCTCCAAAGCGTCGGAGAAGACAACAGGACCGCACTCCTCACGATAGAACTGGAGGAGGAGCCCTTCTCCAAGACTTCGGTGCAAAGCGTCTCCGAGATTCATGATGCCATTTCGGACTCGAAAAGGAGCGACCCCAACGTGGAGGGGGCTGAAACCCTTGTAGGCGGCGCAACGGCGAGCATCCGAGACACGAGCATCATTTTCAATGAAGACTTCCAATTCATGGCCATTGTCGTAGTGATCGGCATCTTCGTTCTCCTTCTCTTCGTGCTGGGCTCCGTTCTCCTCCCGCTCAGGCTGATACTCACCATATTGCTGAGCATAACATGGACGCTGGCCGTGACCATGGTCCTCTTTCAAGTTCTAATTGGAATCCCGGTC
>JAGMCJ010000188.1 GCA_023129265.1 Thermoplasmata archaeon
GGGGTGGACTTCCTCATCACGGCCCCCTCGAAAATCTCGGAGAAGCAACGGGACTTTGCTTTCAGAGTTCAGGCTTCGGGCGGCGGACTCGTCTCTGATCCATACACAATCGTGCTTACGGTGATCAGAGAGAAAGGAAGCGACGGCGGTTTTGACATGACCCTCCTGCTGATCGGTGCTGTAGCCGTCATCGCGGTCATCGTGGTACTTGTCTCCGTTGTCGCGGTCAAGAAGAAATCGAAGAGACGTAGAAGGAAGGCGAAGTGATCATCCGCCGCTGAGTCCTCGGCTACGCTTCCGCTGAAAACGTTATAAGCCGCTCTCACATTACGTTGCCGAGGAATTCCCATGTCATGGACTCAGGCTGAAATGAGGACTCTCAAACCGAACAGATACATCCTCATAGACGGGGAGCCCTGCAAGATTCTCAGCGTCAACATCTCAAAGCCAGGGAAGCACGGAGAAGCGAAGGCCAGGCTGGAAGCCGTGGGAATCTTCGACAACCAGAAGAGGAGCATCGTGCACCCTGTCACGCACAAAGTGAAGGTTCCGCTCATCGACAAGAGGAAGGCTCAGGTTCTCGCCGTCCTGGGTTCCGAGGTTCAGCTGATGGATCTTGAGACGTATGAGACGTTCAATGTCACGATATCGGCAGAACTGGGCGGCAAGCTCAGTCCAGGCGGAGAGATCCAGTATCTAGTGGCAATGGGGAGGAGAAAGATAACCAGGACGTGATCCCGCCGATGAGAACCGCTCCACTCGCTTTTGCGGACGCGCGCGCGGACCTGCAGGGGGCGGAGTTCGTGATTTTCGGCGTCCCGTTCGATGAGACGTCCACGTTCAGGAAAGGGTCCAGTCTCGCGCCCGAGAAGATAAGGGAGGCCTCCTACAACTTCGAGACTTACATCTTCGAGCAGGACATCGACCTTGACGATGTCCCGTTCCATGATGCGGGCGATGTTGAATGCTCTGGCGGTGTCGAGGAGGTCCTGGGTCGCGTGCGTGACTTCTCGAGAGAAGTGGCACATTCCGGCAAAATCCCCATAGCGATTGGCGGCGACCATTCAATCACTCCCGCGATAGTCGAAGGCCTTGGCGAGACCGGCGTCGTGATACTGGACGCTCATCTCGATTTCAGGGATTCATATGAGGGTGAGAGGCTCAGCCATGCGTGCGCGACCAGGCGGGTGTCGGAAATCGTAGGAATCGACCATGTCCTTCCGGTCGGAGTCCGGTCCTTTTCGAAGAAGGAATCGATCGATGCGGAGGAGCTTGGACTGTCCTACATACCTGCCAGTGAGGTCTTCGAGAGGAAGCTCATGGCGAGTGTCGCGAGGAAGGCTCTGAGCTTCGTCGAGAGGAGCGAGATCTACCTGTCAATCGACATGGATGTTATTGACCCCGCGTACGCCCCGGGCGTGGGCAACCCGGAACCGTTCGGATTGACCGCTGACCAGGTGCGGGAGCTCGTTGACCTGCTCGGGAGCAGGCTCGTCGGTCTTGATTTGGTCGAGGTTTCTCCTCCCCACGACCTTGGAACGACTTCATTGCTGGCGGCACGCCTGATAAGAGAGGCGATCGCCGTGATGAAAAAGGCTCACATATAGCCGGGGATGTCGGCCGTCTTGCGAGATATCTTCCCGATGTCCACCCTTCTCAGCTCATCGTCGAACCTCTTGTCGATGGACTCCTTCCTCTCCTTGAGTTCGATGACCTTGGCGGTGTCCTCCTCGGCGTCCTTTCTGAGCGTCTCGATCTCC
>JAGMCJ010000189.1 GCA_023129265.1 Thermoplasmata archaeon
AGAGCGAGAGGAGCTCGACGGGCTCTGGGGATGCGTATTGCGCATCCATGTTGTCCGAGAGCTGGTTCGAGTCCGTCCACAACCCGGTCGAGTCGACGACCCGTATCCTGGCGTAGTATCGGTCACCGGCCGGTATCCCCGAGACGATAGTGAAGGTGCTCGACCTTGCCTTCTCAAGGCTGACGTCGCCTCCCTTAGTGTCTATGGTCAGAACGAGCGTTGAGCTGTTGGGAGTGAATCCGCTTGTCGTTGAGAAGTGCACCTCGTATCCGGCGAAGTCCTGATCGTTGTTCTTCTCCCAGTAGAGGTTCGTGGTTTTCTTGTTCCCGAACACTTGGGTCTGGATATCGTCCCATCCCGTGAAGGCGTAGGACATGACGTAGAGCGTGGGCAGCAGAACGATCAAGAGGAAGAAGAGAATGATGAAGGCGTACCACCCTTTGGAGACGGACCGCTTTGAAAAGAAGTTCAGCGCTCTCCTCCCCAAATTCATAGTTCCAACCTTCACAAGTTGGCCTAGGCCTTTGGGGGATATTCTCCTTCGATAGTTATAGTTTGGCCCCCTCGGAACCGTCGCCCCGGCGGTCTGAGAAAACCAATTATATGTGATGTCACATCACGCTGTTGCTTAGGGAGGAGGATGAAATGGTTCAGGACCTACTAACAGTGATTGTGGGCGGGGAAGCAGGCCACGGCGTCAAGAAGAGCGGCAATGTGATATCCATACTGATGAACGAACTCGGCAGGTACGTCTTCGAGATGGACGACTATCCATCCCTGATTAGGGGAGGTCACAACTTTTCGGTTGTCTCCTCTTCGACATCTCCGGTGTACAGCCACTATATGTCAGCCGACATCATCGTCTGCTTGGACAAGAGAAGCGTTGACATGCACAAGGATAGGCTGAAGGACGGAGGCTCCCTCGTCTACAACGCGGACACCGTCACATTGGATCCCGGGACGGGCCTTCCGATGAAGACGTGGATCAAGGACATCAAGGGCATTCCCCTGATGGCGGGAACGATCGGGGTCGCGGCCGTGTCCGCCCTTTGCGGAGTCGAGTTCTCCTTCCTTGAGAGGATCTTCAAGGCAAACTATCCGCGCGGTCTGGAAGCCAACGTCGAGCTGGCAAGGATGGTCTACGAGCGGATGAAGGACGACGAAGGCAAGTTCGAGCTGGCTACGGCGGAAACCCGGCCGGGTCATCTGCTGGCGGGGAACGAGGCGATCGCGCTGGGTGCCGCTGCGGCGGGTCTCGATGTCTACATCGCATATCCCATGACCCCCGCTTCGTCCGTCCTTCACTACCTGGCCGATCTGAGCAAGAAGCTGGGGATGGCCGTCGTCCATCCCGAGACCGAGATTGCGGTCATCAACATGGCGTTGGGATCCGCGTATGCAGGGGCTAGGACGGCGGTCGGGTCGAGCGGAGGAGGCTTTGCCCTGATGCACGAGGCCTTCAGCCTGGCGGGGATGAGCGAGACACCTCTCATGGTCATCCTTGCGTCACGTCCGGGTCCGTCGACAGGAGTGCCAACCTACACATGTCAGGGGGACCTGGATTTCGCGCTCAACGTGGGTCACGGCGAGTTCCCGAGAATCGTCCTGTCGCCATCAGGAACGAACCAGGCATTCGAGAAGGCCGCCGAGCTGCTCAACCTCGTCTGGAAGTTCCAGGTTCCCGGGATACTGCTCACCGAGAAGCATCTAGGAGAGAGCTGGATGACGACAAGCATCGACCCGGAGAGCGTGGAGATCACGGAACCGAGCCTCTACGATGGCCCGCTCGAGCAATACGGGCGGTACGAGAAGACCGATTCGGGCATCTCTCCGATGCTCTTCCCTCCCGTGAAGGGGACCGTTGTCAAGGCAAGCAGCTACGAGCATGACCAGAAGGGCATCACCACCGAAGAGGCAGAGAAGGTCGTGGAGATGCAGGAGAAGCGGTACAGGAAGGAGAAGGCGATCAGAGAGGAGATGCGGAATCTGCTGACAGTTGCCACGTACGGCGAAGGAAGCAAGTCCCTGGTGACGTACGGCTCAACGACACTGTCCGCTCTGGAGGCGGTGAAGAACGTGGACGACGTGAGAGTCGTTCAGGTCATCTTCCTCAGGCCGTTCCCGGACTGGGCGCTTCAGGAGGCGCTCTCAGGTTCCGATGTCATCGTCGCGGAGCTCAGCATTTCCGGTCAGTTCGAGAACCTCCTCCGCTCGAAAGGCTTCGACGTATCGGCTCACATCAGGCAGTATGACGGGCGGGCATTCGACCCGCCTGAGCTCGCAGCGCGCATACGGGAGGCGACTCAATGAACCTGGAAACCTATGCCGAGAATACTTGGTGCAAGGGATGCGGGAACTTCGGCCTTCTGAACTCCTTCAAGGACGCAGTCAACGAGCTCGTCGAGGAGGGAGCGCTCAAGGCGGAGAACATGGTCATCAGCTCAGGAATCGGGTGCCACGGGAAGACTGTGGACTACCTCAACCTCAACAGCTTCTATTCCCTCCACGGAAGGGCGATCTCGTGCGTTTCCGGAATGAAGATCGCGAATCCGAATCTCACCGTGGTCGCGTTCCAAGGAGACGGCGACGCGTTCGGTGAGGGAATCGCTCACGTGATCTTCTCGGCCAAGAGGAACATGGACGCCATGCTTCTCGTCCACGACAACATGGTCTATGGGCTAACGACGGGCCAGTTCACACCGACCAGCGACAAAGGCTTCAAGGGGAAGAGCACTCCCAGAGGAAGCATAGAGGAGCCGATGAACCCGCTCGCGCTTGTACTGGCCTCGGGCGGGACGTTCGTGGCGAGGGGCTTCGTCGGGAAGAGGAAGCACTTGGTCGGACTGTTCAAGAAGGCGCTCCTCCACAAGGGGTTCTCTTTTGTGAACGTGCTTCAGCCGTGCGTGACATTCAACAACACGTATTCGCACTTCAGGGAGAACACGTACATCCTTGAGGATGAGGGTCACGACCCGGCGGATTTCCAGGCGGCTTGGGACAAGGCCCTGGAGACCGAAAGGATCCCGATAGGCCTCTTCTACCAGGTCGAGAAGCCCACCTTCACGGACCTGCTCCTTGAAGATCTCGTCCCGGCTGAGCGAAGAAAACCTCCTTCGACCGCCATATCAGAAATCATCAGCGAGAGATAGGCCGAGACCCTCTCACCCGATCTCCGCTAGGGCTCTCTGGATTTCCTCGTAGTCGGGTTCGACGCCCTGGTCGTCCGTGACCCATTTGTAGCGCACGGTTCCTTGCTTGTCCACGATGAAGACGGACCTCTTGGCAGCCGTGTACCCGCTCATTCCCGCGAAGTCCTTCAAGGAAACGCCGTAAGCTTCGGCAGCCCCCCTCTTGTAGTCGCTCAGTAGCGGGAAGTTGATCGCGTTCCTCTCCGCGAAGGCCGCGTTCGTGAAGGGGTCGTTGACGCTGATCCCCACGACTCCCGAGTCAAGTTCCTCCAGTCTCGTAATGGAGTCCCTGAACGCGCACATCTCCTTCGTGCAGACGGACGTGAACGCGCCCGGATAGAATGCAACCACCAGATTCTTGCCGAGGAACTCGTCAAGCGTGCGAGCTTTCCTTTCCGTGTCGAACAAGGAGAAGCCAGAGGTCCTGTCTCCAACTTCTGGTCCGTTCATGGTCATCAGCGGGAGAAAGCAGGTCCCGTATTCGCGCCTTTTGTGGGCCACTCCACCAATCTATAAATATCGTTAACTGGTTGGTTTTCGCGGGGCCCCTGAATGCCGAATCTGGACGTCTCAGAGAACGCCATGGTCATACTGAAAAGGTGGTGATGTTACGAGAATGCTAATAGTCACATCGGAGATCGACAAGGCCTCGGTGAACATCCTCGAGTATCTTCTCAAGATTGGCAGGTGGCGCAAGTTCGGCGAGTTCGAAGGCAATCCCGCCAGGGAGTACGGAAACAGGCGGCTGGTCACAATCCATGATGAGTTCCTCTTCCGGGACGGCCTCGACGCCGAGATACGGGAGAGCTTGGGGATCGACTTCGATGTGATGGTGTTCGCGTCCCGCCACAAGAGCGAGAGCGGTCTCAAATCGCTCACGGTCCATCCTCTGGGGAACTACGACAAGGCGGAGTTTGGCGGGCGTCCCAGGACGCTCGTTCCAACATCCCCAGACATAATGACGATGGCTCTGAGGCTGCTCAAGAACAGAAGCGCAGGTATCGACTCCCCCGTTTCCTTCGAGGTGACGCATCACGGCCCGCACGTCAACACGCCCGCGTTCAACATCGAGATTGGGAGCGAAGAGAGAGCGTGGGTCGAGAAAGCGCCCGCCGAGGCGATAGCGTCGGTGATCATGTCCGTGGAGGAGCAGAGGCTTCCTGTGGCAATCGGGATCGGCGGCGGACACTATGCACCCAGGATTACGGATGTCGCGCTCGAGAAGAACGTCTCCTTCGGTCACATGGTTCCGACGTACGCCCTGGACCATCTCGACGGGAGCATGCTCGAGCAGGTCATCGAACTGAGTCCCGATGCCAGGTACGTCTACTTCCACAGGAAGGCAATGAGCAAGCCCAAAGTCAGAGAGATATCTCAACTCTGCGAGCGGAGCGGTCTCAGAACGGTCAGAACCAGGGATCTCGACTGACTCTCGCGGTCTCCGTTGCATGGCCTCTTGACGAACGACCTAGCAGAGCAAAGACTATAATCCCCCGCGCACATACACGGAAAGAGGGGAGACGTTTGCTCAAAGAGTGCAGATCTCATGGTTTCTTCCGCGGGGAAATCTGCCCCAACTGTGGTGACAAATCGAAATTCCTGCTAAACGACAGGGAGCTGGAGTTGCTGGGAAGAACGATGGCTGGTATCCTGAGACACTTCCCGGAGCGCTACGGCCTGGATATGGACGAACACGGCTGGGTCGATCTCAGGGACTTCGTGACCGCGGTTCAGATCAGGCACAAGAAGTTCAGGTTCCTCAAACCGCATCATGTGCTCGGGGTCATCGACACGGATCCCAAAGGGAGGTATCAATTCCTAGAGGGAAAGATAAGGGCCACATACGCCCACTCGTGCGATGTGGATCTGGATTTGCCAACGGATGACAACCCGGAGATACTGTACTTCCCGACGACGGAGGAGGAGTGCAGCATACTGCTCGAGATCGGGCTGAAACCCTCGGACAGGAAGATGGTTCACTTGAGCGGGACTCTTCCATCGGCGATGGAGGCTGGTCAGGTGAGGGTCAATGACCCGGTGATTCTCGAGGTGGATGCGAAGAAGGCCGCGGACGAAGGAGTGGAGATAGGCAAGGCCGGAAAGACGGTCTACACGACAAAGGACGTCCCGCCGGATTACTTGAGGAGACTCGCACCTGAAGAGATTGAAGAAGGGATGGAGCTGGAAGCCAGCAGATAGGGTCGTCCCCGTTGCTGATATTTTTTCCAAAGGTTTTATTGCCTACCTTCTTATTACACTCTAACTGAGAAGGCAGGTGATTTGGATGGGTACTACTGGCTTCGATCAACTTGGGAATAAGGCTTTGCAGGAGCATTGGCTGAGGAGATTCGTCGCGATTATAATAGACAACATCATCGTATGGATACCTCTTTTCATACTCAGCTTCTTTCCATTCTTTTGGTTCTTCGGAATCTGGACATGGGGATGGCTGGGCCAGTTCGTCTTCCTCTTCCTTTACTGCGTTGTCCTCGAAATCGCTATGGGCGCAACGATAGGAAAGAAAATCATGAGCCTGCAGGTCGTCGGCATACAAGAGCAGCGGACCCCAGCGATGGTCCTGGTGAGGAACGTCTCCAAGATCAACGGTATACTGCTGTTCATTGATTGGATAGTCGGCATGCTCACGCCAGGTGATCCGAGGCAGAAATACACCGACAGGATAATCGGCTGCACCGTTGCGAGGACGGATCAAAAGGCCTACATGGAGGAACAGTTCAGGGTGGCTCAGTATTACCGACCGCCTCCCGCTCACGGATATCAGCCGTATCAGCAACCTTCTCAGCAACCGTACCAGCAGCCTTATCAGCAGCCGGCCCAGGCGCCTCCGACCACTGAGCAGCCGCCCGCGACAGGAGGAGGCTGGGGGGCTCCGGAGCAGCCGGAACAGACCGGACCAAAGCCCAAATACTGTCAGAGCTGCGGCGGTCCGCTGAACGTCAGGCCTGACGGCAGACTGCAGTGCCCCAGTTGCGGCGCGATGTACTAAGTGATTATCTTCTCAAGCTCATCGGTCTCGAGGGCTCTTCTGATTTCCATCGCTACCCTACGACCGGTGCTCACCCTCGACCGCCAGAGCGTGTTTCCGTAGGGGTGGCCCACTGACATGTGGACGTTCGTCCCGCCGCCGATCCTTGGCGAGACGTCGTATATGAAGAAGTTCATGTCCTTGTCCACGCACGTCTGCAGCGTGAACGGGCCTATCATCCCTGGCGGGGAGTACTCCTGCGTCCCCTTTACGTAGATTTCGGCCAGCGGGAAGATCTTCCTGAGCAGCGATTCGCGTAGCGTGGCCGAGTTGTGCCCGCAGACCGTGTATTCGGGCGTCTTCTGCTCCTCAAGGAGGGACATCTGCTGTGCGGCAGGAAGGCGGACGTGCCCGTCAAGGGACGTCTCGAATCTCCAGTCGATACCGAGCAGCTCTATCGGCTCCTCGTCCTTTTCCAGCGGTGAGTAGAAGAAGTCGAAGTTGAAGACAGGTCCGATGATGTACTTCTCTATCCTCGCGTTCTGCAGGTCCTCCTGCGTGATGACATCGTTCTTGAGGAGCTCCTCTGACTTCTCCTGGTACTCCGCGTAGCTCGCGGCCGTAAAGAACCCCCTCTCTAGTCTCTTGACCTTGTGCTTCAGCTTGACGAGTGCGAGGGAATCGATCTCTTCGGGCGATTCGATTTTCTCTGGAGCGGGAAGGTTGACCCTCTCAAGGAGCCAGTAGTAGTCCTCCTCAACGTCACCTCTCTCCTCTGACCTGAGGAGATTGCGGCTCCCCATCATCGGGATGGCGAAATCGTCCTCCACCGCGTCCATGCCAGCATAGGAGAAGAACGAGCGGTTCGGGATGAATATGACGTTGTTCTTGGCCAGCCATTCCATGTTCTCGGGCTTGACAGCGTCCTTGAACTTGTCGAGAACGAGGGCCTCGTCCACCACGCCTCTAATCACGTTCCCGTTGGCATCTCGCTTCGACTTGAAGTAGCGGGTGTACGGTTCCTCTCTGCCCTTCTCGCAGACAGCCACGGTCGGGAAACCTTCTTCGATCGCGCCATCGTAAACGTCCAGGCCCGAATGCGAGGCGATGCATCCGATTTTTATCTTGCTCTTGTCATAACCTCTGAGAACTTCGAAAACCTTCTCCCTTTCTATCAACTCCCCACCTCTTTGGCGGCAAGGGTGTTGGCATATTTAGAGCTATTTGTGGGCAGGAATCGTAAAGTATATTAGTATATCCGAATATTCGTATAGATAGTGATATCATGGCGAACAAGATGACCCTGATAGTATTCTCCGGCACCGTCGACAAGCTCATGCCTGTCGGGATACTCGCAAGCGGTGCTGTGGCAATGGGGATGGAGGTGGAGATCTATCTGACCTTCTGGGGACTTCAGGCCTTCAGGCAGGGCGCTCCCCAGCAAGTGACGAAGATGAGCGCGGAATACGAGGACATGGCTCCCATGATGATGCAGCTCATGAAGGAGAAGAACATGCCTTCTTGGTACGACACCCTCAAGCAGGCAAAGGAGCTCGGGACCGTCAGAATACACGCATGCGCGGCCACTATGGACCTGATGGGAATGACGAAGGAGGACCTCGACCCGATAGTTGATGATGTCGTCGGCGTGGCGGAGTACGTCGAGTTCGCAAGGGACTCCGAGATAACGCTGTTCATGTAGCTGGAGGGTTAGGTCTGTACGAAATCGACAGGACGGTTGACGCGAGGGACACTTTCTGTCCAGGACCCTTGATGGAACTGATACGAGCAGTGAAAGAGGGAGAGGTCGGAGAGGTCATCGCCGTTTGGTCCAAGGACACAGGCTCGCAAAGAGACATTCCTCTGTGGATCGAGAAGGCTGGTCATGAGCTTCTTGCAGTCAACGAGAAGGAAGAGTACAACGAGTTCGTGATCAAGAAGCTCAGATAGACCCGCGGATACTGAGGCGGAAAAAATGAAGAACGTTGTCGTTCTTGGTGGCGGAGTCGGAGGAAGCGTCGTCGCCAATCACCTTGCCAAGAAGGCTAAGCGCGGGGACTGCAACATCACCGTTGTCGATGAAGACGGCAAGCACGTCTACCAGCCGGGGTTCCTCTACGTCACCCTCGGGAAGCAGAACCCCGCCAAGCTCGTGAGGGACGAGAGAACGCTTCTCAAGCGAAGCGTGGACCTGGTCACGTCGAGGGCCGAGAGGATCGACCCCGGGGAAAGAACGGTCCATCTCG
>JAGMCJ010000019.1 GCA_023129265.1 Thermoplasmata archaeon
TTCCCCTCTCCCGCATGTTCCTGACCTTCAGGATTACGCTCATCGTCTCCGGGCGCCAGAGGAGCATCTCCGTCGCCCCTGTCATGGTGATTCCGTGGAGCATCAGAGTGTCCCTCTCGGCAAGCTCGCCGATCCTGCCCACTTCCCCCTGCCTGATGGCGAGCTCCATCTTGTCGATCATCATGGGCATCTCCGCCAGTCTCGAATCGAAGAACGGAGAGGTTGGGGCCTCTCTGTGAGCGTCCTCCGTCCGCTTGAAGGCGGGAACAAGGGCGACTATGATGCCCATCTCAAGGTCCTCTGAAGCTATCTGTTGGGAGTATGTGTCCTCGTCACCGATGATGCCCCTTCTCAGGCGGGAGAAGGCGCCAGTCACGGACCGCGCGGCGGAGGCAGCACCTCTTCTGGCGATTCGCGAGACCTCCTTGTCGCTAAGCTCCAGTCCGAGCGCCCTGCAGCTCGCAAGGGCGAGCGCGGCGAAGCCGGACGAGGACGCGCCCAAGCCGATGTTCGAGGAGAAGTCGTTCACGGACGCCATCTTGAACTTCAGGTCCATGCCAGCCAGCCGAAGGACAGGACCGACGACGTCCGAGATCCTCTCGAACTCCCTGCCCGTGACCGGGTCCTCACCTATCACGGCGCTGCTCGTGTCCCACTCCCCGAACTCGATCGTTGTGTGCGTCGTGAGGGGTGCCGTGCACACGCTTATGGAATCGTGAAACGGAAGGCGGAGCCTCGCGTCCTCGAGGCCGTGGTACTTTATCAGACCCTGGATGGGATGAGCGACCGCCGAGGCCTTCAATCCGCTCCCTCCAGCTCCTTGAGGATGCCCAGGACCTCCGAGAGCTCCGAGACGACGAAGTCAGCGCCGCCTCTCTCCTGATTCCTTCCCGGGACGAGCAGGAGGATGCCCTTCATCCCCGCATTCTTCGCCCCGGCGACATCAGTGTCGGAATCGTCGCCCACGTGCATGGCCTCTTCCGGCATCACTCGCATCGGCTCGAGCGCCCCGAGAAAGATCTCCTTGTTCGGCTTCCTTATCCCGGTCTCGTTCGAGAACACCATCACGTCGAAGTACTGCGCCAGGCCGTACCCGTCCATCAGCCCCCGGAAGAACGTGCCTCCGGTGCGTCCAGTGTTCGAGATGATCGCCAGGGACAGATTCATGTCCTTCAGCTCACCAAGGAGCTGCTTCGCTCCGTCGAACGGGACGGGAGGGACGAGGACCAGGACCTCGTTGAAGACCCTCAGCAGGTTCTCCATGAGAGCATCGTCGACCTGGTCCGCACGAATCTTCAGCTCGGAGAGGACAATCCCCATCTGCGCCCTTTGGTCGATGTCCAGTCCCCTGTTCCATATGTCCCAGAGCCTTTGGCCTTGGACGTCGTAGGCCCGCTCGATGTCCTCCAAGGGCTGCGGGAGACCGTGCGCCTCGAAGACCTGCTCCATCGCCTTCGTTCTGTTCTCCCTGAGGAACTCGCCGAAGTTCTCCATCGGTTCCTCGAGGACCGTGTGCCAAAGATCGAAAGTGATTGCCTTGATCATCATCTCACTCATATGTCCAAGAGCACAATGACGTATCCCTCTTCCTCATTGATCTCGAGCATGTGGTACGTCGCCGCCTTCACGTCGGATTTCAGCGGGTGTCTCTCCCTGTCCAGCTTCTCGCCCCTCACCGAGGCGGTGAGCTTGTTGCCATCGATGGTGACGTCGAACTCCCTCAGGAACACCTCCTGCGTGTCGAAGAGGTACAACAGCTCGGACAGCCAGTCCACCAGAAGGCCCTCCAGGTCGGCCGACTCCACCTCGACCGTGTATTCCCCGACGCTCTTCACCGTGGACGTGTCCGTCATTACGTTGAACATGCCCAGGGCCGCGTTGGCGAACAACTCGCTCAGGTCCTTGCCGTAGGCCTTCACCGCCACGTCGGCCGTGTGCTCGATCAGCTCGTATCCCGCTTTTTCATCACTCATTCCCGCTCACTTCGTTGGCAGAGTATCCGCGAATGGGTTATTGAGGCTTTCCTTCGTCTGATAGCCGCTCCGTTAGCTTTATTATCGAAGCACTTATGGTTCAGGCGGGATATCGATGAAGGTCAACATCATTGGCTGCGGGTCCATCGGGGCAGAGCTCGCGACGGCACTGGAGAAGATGGACGATATCGACGCCATCTACATCTCCGACAAGAGGAAGGAGAAGGTCAAGGAGCTCATCGAATCGTCCACGAAGATCCGATACCAGAGGGAGCCGAAGGACGTGATGGAGAGGGTCGACATGGTCATCGAGGCGGCATCTCAGGACGCGGCCCGCAAATACGTTCCGATGGCACTGGAGAAGGGAAAGGACGTCCTCATGATGAGCGTCGGTGCGCTGGTCGACGACGAGTTCAGGGCGAAGTGCAGGCTGGTCGCGAAGAAGAACAAGTGCAGGTTGTACATCCCCTCCGGCGCCCTGGCGGGGATCGACGGCCTCGCTGCAGCGTCCTGCGGGAGAATCGACGAGGTCCTCCTCATCAGCTACAAGCCCCCCGAGGCGTTCAAGGGAGTGAGGTATCTGGAGGACAGGCGGGTCGACCTCGATTCCCTCGAGAGGGCGACGATAATCTTCGAGGGCCACGCGCGGGACGCGGTCCGCTACTTCCCCAGGAACATAAACGTCGCGGCGACCGTGAGCCTCGCGGGCATCGGGTTCGAGAAGACGAAGGTCAGGCTCGTGGCCGATCCAAGCGCGAGAAGGAACACTCACCGGCTCATCGTGAAGGGGGAGATCGGGGAGATCGAAGTGAGCTGCAGGAATCTGCCTTCCCCGTCGAACCCGAAGACGAGCCTGCTGGCGGCGCTGTCCGTGATATCCGCCGTGAAAAAGGCCAAGGAGAACGTCTGGGTCGGGGCCTAGACGCCGCTCTTGTCTCCCCATATGATTTTGTGGAGCTGGGGCAGGACCCTCGCCCGAAGGTTGTCCTCGAGCACGCTCTCGG
>JAGMCJ010000190.1 GCA_023129265.1 Thermoplasmata archaeon
CCACCATTTCTACAGCCTGGAGGGCTCGATAGGCCTCAGGAACGCCCTGATGAAGTTCAGCGGCGGGGACCTCGTGATTGCGGTTGGAGGCGTTCCCTACAAGTGCCCTCCCGCCCCGGCGGAGTCCGCGTGCCTGTTGGACTACTACTTCACAAAAAGGGGAATCAGGGACAAGGTCAACCTGAAGTTCCTGTCTCCTCTCGGGCGCGTCTTTCCCCTGGAGCCTTTGGATCCGATGGTCACAGAGGTCTACAAGCAGAAAAATGTCGAGACCACGATCTTCTTCAATATAGAATCGATAGACCCGAAGTCCAAGAAGGTGGAATCGCTCGAGGGTGAGACGGTCAGCTACGACCTCCTGATAGCCATCCCGCCTCACAGCGGGGCGGATGTGGTAATCAACTCTGGCCTCGGGGACAGAGGCGGATGGATTCCGACCGACAGGCACTCGCTTCTCGCGAAGGGGCACGGCGACATCTACGTGGTCGGTGACGCCACCGACATACCTATCTCAAAGGCGGGCGCGACCGCTCACTACGAGGGCCTGGTCGTCGGCGACAACATCGCCGCCAGGCTGAACGGACAATCGCCGCCAAACAACTACGACGGCAAGGTCACCTGCTTCTGTGATGCGGGCTTCCACAAGGGGATAATGATGACCTTCGATTACGAGAACCCGCCAGTGCCTCCACCGCTGAATCGAAGGCATTACCTCGGAAAGATGATGATAAATAGGCTCTACTGGATGCTCATCCCGAAGGCGAGGGTCTAGATGCCGCTCAATGATGAGAGGATTTACTCACTGCAGGCAAGTCTGTGCAAGGCTCTCTCGAATCCAGTGAGGCTGATGATAATCGACGTTCTCAAGGAAGGCGAGACGAGCGTCAGCGATCTGCAAGAGAAATTGGGAAGGCAGCAGTCCAACCTGTCGCAACATCTGGCGGTTCTTCGAGGGAACGGGGTCGTCAAGAGCCGCAGAGAAGGCACGGCGATGCTGTACTCTCTGACAAGCCCGAAGATAGTTGAAGCCTGCTCTCTGGTCAGACAGATCCTGAGGGAGCAGAGCGAAGAGCTCGGGAAGCTGATGAAGGGTCGGTAGCCCATCTGTGCTCAGTCACGGCACGCGATGACACTGTAAGGGGAAGTGCATAGCCCCGGGCAGATTCGAACTGCCGTCAAGAGGTCCAGAACCTCTTATGATTTGCCGGCTGAGGCATTGAGCCTGGCCTTTGACCGCTACACTACGGGGCTGCAGTAAACACTCCCCAAAAGGGCACTCCCCTGCATAAATGTACTTCGCGGATGAGAGTTCGAGGGAATCACACGGACGCGCGGACGATTACTTCGCTTGCTGTCGCTTGCGGATCTTGGCCCAAGTGTCCCGCAATTGCACGGTCCGGTTGAGGACCAGCTTCTCTTTTGCGGTGTCAGGGTCGATACAGAAATAGCCCAGGCGCTCGAACTGGAACCGGTCGAAGGGTTCAAGATCCCCCACGGCGGGCTCCACCTTGCACGAGCGGAGTACCTCCAACGAGTCGGGGCTCACGAACTCCTTGAAGTCGGTGTCCTTCTGGCCCAGGGGGTCTAGCACGGTGAACAGTCGGTCGTACAGTCGGACCTCCGCGTCGACGGCGTGCGCCGCCGACACCCAGTGGAGAGTAGACCTCACCTTCCGCCCGTCCGGGGCATCACCACCGCAGGTTTCCGGGTCCACGGTGCACCTCAGCTCCACGACCTCGCCGTTCTCCTTGACGGGCTCTTTGCACGTGACCAAGTAGGCGTTCCTGAACCGGACCTCCCTGCCCGGAGCGAGTCGGTAGAACTTCTTTGGCGGTTGCTCCATGAAGTCGTCCCGCTCGATGTACAGGACCCGAGAGAACGGCACTTTCCTCGTGCCCGCTTCGGGCTCCTCGGGGTTCCTCATGAGTTCCATCTCCTCCGCCTTGTCCTCGGGATAGTTCTCGAGTACGACCTTGAGCGGGCGAAGGACGCCCATGAACCGAGGAGCGGTCTTGTTCAGGTCCTCTCGGATGCAATGCTCCAGGAACTCGAAGTCCACGGTGCTGTGGACCTTGGCAACACCTATGCGCTTGCAGAAGCTCCTTATGGCGGCCGGGGAATAGCCACGCCTCCTCATCCCGCTTATCGTGGGGAGCCGGGGGTCGTCCCATCCGTTCACG
>JAGMCJ010000191.1 GCA_023129265.1 Thermoplasmata archaeon
CGTACAACGGGCGATGGTTCTCGAACTCCAGCGTGCAGATCGAATGCGTGATGCCCTCGATGGAATCCTCGAGGCCGTGCGCCCAGTCGTACGTGGCGTAGATGCACCACTTGTCCCCAGTGTTGTGATGGGACGCGTGGAGTATCCTGTACATGACAGGGTCCCTCATGTTCATGTTCCGGTGGGACATGTCGATCCTGGCCCGGAGGACCTTCTCACCGTCCGCGAACTCACCCGCCTTCATGCGCTCCAGCAGGTCGAGGTTCTCCTCCGCGGACCTGTCCCTGTGGGGGCTCTCCTTGCCGGGCGTGGTGAGCGAGCCTCGGTACTCGCTAATCTTCTCCGCTGGCAGGTCGTCCACGTACGCTTTCCCATCCTTCACAAGCTGCACCGCGTACTCGTACATCTGGTCGAAGTAGTCCGAGGCGAAGTACAGCCGGTCCCCCCAGTCGAACCCGAGCCACTTGACGTCCTCGATGATAGCCTTCACGTACTTGTCCTCCTCCTTCATCGGGTTCGTGTCATCGAAACGCAGATTGCACTGTCCCCCGTACTCCTCGGCGATGCCGAAGTTGAGGCAGATGGACTTTGCATGTCCGATGTGCAGGTAGCCATTGGGCTCAGGCGGGAAGCGAGTGTGCACTCTACCTTTGTGCTTGCCAGTTCTGTTGTCCTCGTCGATTATGTGGCGGATGAAGTCGCGAGCGGGAGGCTCACCGGAACCCATGATTCATCACCTTCACTGCCCCTGTTGTGGGAACTCCTTAATCGGGAGTGTCGTTATTATATGTATTGTGGTTGGGGCAGGAGATAGCCCCGACCGGATTTGAACCGGTGCCAAGAGGTCCAGAGCCTCGTATGCTGCCGCTACACCACGGGGCTAGTGCGCAGAAATAAGCCACGATTGGCTATAAATTGTTTCCCTCGTGTCTCCCGGAAAGGTCCTGGCGGTTCTCTACTGGGAGGAGACCTCTTCGAGCCGCCCGAGGACAAAGTCCCTGTCCAAAACGGAGAGGAACGGAGCGGCCCTGGGCCCCCTCTCCTTCCCCAGGAAGACAAGGTACAGGGACACGAAGAACCTTCTCGTCTTCACGGGAAGCTCACCGCTCTTCGTCAAGCGCGTCATCGCATTCTTCAGCTCCTCCTCGGTCCAGCGAATGTCGGAGAGCGATTCGCGGAACTTCCCAAGGGCCTCTCTGTCCGTGCGTTCGAGCTTGTCCTCTATCGAGCGGATGTCCTTCAGGACGTCGATTCTCAGCTCCTCTGGGGCGTGTGTCTGTGTCCAACTCTTCGAGAGCATCAGCCTTTTGGCTACCTGCTTCCTCTCATGGTCGCTCAGCTCGGTTGCGAGCACACCTGTGTCCTGGAGTCTCTCGATGGCCCACTCGACCGGGTCCTCGGGAGGCGCGGTCTGGGCTAGGAGGGAGGCATGCCTGTATGGGATTCGGAATGGCACGGACGAGGGAGCTTTATCGAGCCGCGAAAGCTCGTAGGCTCTTGCCCTGTCATCGTCCCGGTCCTCGAAGAACAGCCTTTCCGCCTCATCATATCGATCGTGATAGCTGTCCACCTTGGACAGGTCCAGGACGATCCTCTTTGACGTGCTGTTGAACAGGTAGACGTATCTCAAGACCTCTGGCTCCCCCACCTCGAGCCATTCCTTCGGAGCAAACCCGAGGAATCCGGAGCTGCTCATATCGCCCAAGTCCTTGCCCTGGCTTTGCATCCCCACCCACTCGTAGGGTATCCCGTACGGAGGGAGCATATCCATGATCTCGCGGGCGATTTCCTTGCAGCTGTCCCTCGAACCGCCCGGCGTGGCGTGGTCCTTCCCGAAGGCCTCGATGTCGACTTCCAGGAGCCTCCATAGGGCGGGCCATTCGAGCCGCCAGTTCAGCTTCCCTTCCTCCAGTCCGGACACGCCGTCGTGCCCTTCCCTGCATCTGTAGTGAACGTCTCCATCCTCTGTCATTCTCGTGGTCTCTGCCGTCCCGATCGTGTTGCACTCCGTGCAGAACGCGTCGAAGGGTATCCACCCCTCGGGATACTTCCTCTCCCCTCTGTACTTGTTTATCAGTGGCCTCACGGTCTCGCTCTTCTTGACCAGTTCGAGGACGAATTCGCGCATTTCCTCCTTGCCGTAGACATCTCCGGTCCTCTCCAGTTCCACACCGGGTGCGAACTCTTCCAAGCTGCCGCCAAAATCCTCCCAATAGTGCTCGACCCAGGAGGAGTGACATCCGAATGGATCGGGGACGTCCTTCAACCGCCAGCTGACGTAGTCCCTTCCCTCGTCTCCGGGGAACTGAGAGAGCTGCCCCTCCGTTCCTTTCCACGGGTCCTGCGTGTAGAGCACGAGGTACTGCGTGACATCCTTGCCCGCCGCCCTCAACTCTCTCGATACCGAGTTCGTGAGGACCACTTCGCCCCTGAGCCTGCCGACATGCTGGAGCCCGCTCACGGAGAGACCCGCTGAGCTATGAACGACATCCTTTCCTCGAAGGAACTCTTCGATCTGTGGGAGAAGAACATCGAGCCAGTGCATGGTTTCACGCAATCGTACGGGCCCTGACCAACGCCCTGAGCGGAACTCCGAGGATCTCGTCATTGGCTGTCTTGTTCACGAAGACCACGGACAGGACCGGCGTCCCGCCAGCGTCCTGTATGTCGTCTATGGTGCACCTTACGGTGTCGCCAGAGCTCAGGACATCGTCGACTATGACGACCTTCTTCCCGCTCGGGTCCGCGTAGTTCGAGCTGAAGGCCCCGCCGCCTCGCTCCCTCTCCTGACTGGGCCTGTAGACTATGAGCTCCCGCTCGAGGTCCTCCGATATGATCGTGGCATAGGGAATGCCGTTGATTGCGATGCCCGCCACGGAATCGAAGTCCCCCTCGCTCTTCTCCATCTCCTCAAGTATGATATCCGACATGGCTGCGGACACGAAACCGAGCCTGCTACCGTAAACGCCAACGGATCTCCACCCGATTTTGACATCCCTGGGGGGTTCTCCTCCCTTCATCCCTCTCGTCAGAAGCCACGTCACGGTGTTGACGGAAAGGTGGAGTTCATCCCCAATCTCCTTCTCATTGAAACCCTTCTCTTTGTACTCAAGGGCCTTCTTCACTAGGTCATCCAACCTCTTCATGACTCTCCCTCACTCTTTGAACCTGAATTTGATACTCGGTAATAAAGATACGCTCAAAGCCCCAATTCCTTCAGTTGCCTGTCGAACTCTATGCGAAGGAACTTGACGGGAATGCTTCCCGCATACAGGATAGTGTCGTGGAAGAACTTCTCCGAGTACTCCGCACCCATTCTCTCCTTGATTTCGTCCCTCAGCTCCAGGATCAGATGCTTGCCCAGGAGATAGCACAGCTGGTAGCCTTGGTTCTGCGTGTATCTCTTCACCTCTGCCAGTGCGAAAGACTCCTCCATTCCGACCTCGTCCTTCAAGAACTTCACGGCCTCATCGAAACTCATCTTGCCCGTGCTGAGATCGATGTCCACGATGATCCTGGCGGCCCGCCAGATGAGATCGATGGACTGCATCAATCTGGCTTCTGGACTGTCCTGATAGCCGTGCTCCTTCATCATCTCCTCGCAGTAGTGGGCCCACCCTTCAACTGTCTCAGTTGCTCCAATGATCGTTCTCACGATTGAGGGGTTGGTGTTCGAGCAGACATGCTGGAGATGATGGCCCGGGAATGCTTCGTGGACCGACGTGTTCCCTATCACCGCGTAGTTGTGTTCTTTGAGCATCTCGGTTCTTTCCTCGACCGGCGTAACGAGGTAGACGCCCTGTTGTTCCCGTTCGAACTTCCCGGGTGATGAGTATGCCGCGTGCGGGATCAGGTGCCTCAGGAAATCTGGCGTTTCGATGACCTTGAGAGTCTCGGAGATAGGCATCGTCGCTATGTCCCTGTCCACGACGAATTTCCTCACCTGCTCGATCGACTCCCTGTAGAGTCCCATGGCCTCCTCGAAGTCCTTCGGGTGGTCTCCCTTGACGAGTTCCTTCACCTCGTCGAGGGTCGCGTCGGGTCTGATCTCCTTCGCTATCTCCTCGACCTTCCGCTTTTCCTCTTCGAGGTATCTCTTGCCGAGGGAGTAGATTTCCTCCACAGGCATCTCAATGCTTGACAGTTTCAGGAGCCTCTCGAACTTCTCTGGACCGATGGCGAAGTCCTCTCTCGCGCTCGGAAGGAGATTCTTCATCCAGGATGTATAGCCCTGCACGGATTCTACAGTTGCGGCGATGGCTTCCTCAAGCGCGCATAGGTTGTTCTCGTCAAGGGCCTCCTCTCCTGTTGATGACACGAGGCTGAGAAACCCAGGGAATCGCTCTGCCGATTCGATCTGATTCTCCGTCCAGATCCTCACAGGATCGACTATGAAGCTCTTGACTCGCTCCAGGTAGATGGGGGCAGCCCTCAGTCTGTTCGTGATGTTCTTGAGACGGACTCCGATCGGCGCGAAATCACGCATGTAGAGGACCATGACGTGGCTCCCAATCACGCCCACTCCCGAAGGCGAGGACTCCCAGAACCTGAGCTCTTCCAGTTGGAAGACGCCCAGGTCGAAGTTCGCCAACGCCATGAGCCTGTCCGTCCTGAAGACCTCGGAAAGCCCGCCTTCATCGAGCGACCGGAAGGCCTCCCTGAACTCCTTCAGCTTCTTGATATGCCCGAGCATCGTCTCCCGCCGCCCGTCAGGCATGAGACTGTCGTACTCGTGGAGACCGAGACTCGTTCCCCATGATGGATACATCTCAAGCAAATGATCGATGACCTGTTGCACGATTTCCTCCAGCTCCTTGTCTGCATCTGATTTCATGGAATCACCTCCTTACTTCCGTCTGCTGACCGCCTGAAGACTCCGAAATCCTCAATCTCGATGATGTCCTTGCCGTTGAACACGGGACCGTCCACGCAGACGTGCAGTCCCCCAAAGGAACAGGAATCGCATATCCCCATGCCACACCTCATGAACCTCTCCAGCGAGACCTGAACGGGGATGCCCTTCTCCAGGCAGGCGGTCACGACGGCCTTCATCATTTTCTCGGGGCCGCAGGTGAGGACCCTATCGAAGGAACCCTCCTGGAGAACCTGCAACGCGAGGTCGGACGCGAATCCCTTGTATTCCTTGCTCCCGTCGTCCGTCGATATCCTCACGTC
>JAGMCJ010000192.1 GCA_023129265.1 Thermoplasmata archaeon
TGATTCCGTTCTCCATCGCAACCTCGAGTGCTGGCATGAGGGACGCGGCTCCAGTTCCACCCGACACGAAGAGGATGCTCTCGCCCTCGATTCTGTAGTCCCTGCCGAAGGGTCCTCGGATGCCGAGTTTGTCACCACTCCTTGCCTCATGAAGGGCCGCAGTGGCCTCGCCCACGCTGTGAACGGTCACGCCTTTCAGATCCCCGATGTATGAGAAGCTCATAGGGACCTCGTCCAACCCGGGTATCCAGACCATCACGAACTGTCCGGGTCTCGCCAAGCTCTCGTCCTTGAAGCGGATGGTCACGGTGTGGGAGCACTCGACATCCGTTCTCTCGACACTCACGATTCTAATTCCCGTCATGAGCCATCCCAACAACGTCTCCAACCGTTCCGTACCCGTATTCGTCCAAGAACTGCCCGATCTCCTCCACGACCCTCCCGAAGACCTCGATTCCTCGGTAGTACGTGGCGCTCCCCATCTGAACAGCCGTGGCACCCGCCATGAGGTATTCGAGGGCATCCTTCCCCGTGAGAATCCCGCCAACGCCTATGATGGGGACATCGACGTTCTCATACAGCTCGTAGACGCATCTCACGCCAATGGGCTTTATGGCGGGCCCGCTAAGGCCTCCGATTTTGTTCGACAGGAACGGTCTGCCCGTCTCTGGACTAATGGCCATCGCCTTCACGGTGTTGATTGCGACTATTCCGTCCCCGCGTGAGTTCGCCACCGCCAGGGCGGCATCCACGATGTCCGTGACGTTCGGAGTGATCTTGGCGAAAACCGGTACATGGACAGAGCTCTTCACCGCAGATACCACGGAACCTACGGTCTCAGGGTCCTTTCCCAGCTCTGCCCCGACGTTGCGGGCGTGGGGACAGCTGAGGTTGAGCTCTATAGCGGACACTCCCGCCTCCTCCATGAGGCTGGCGACCTCGCTCATCTCTCCCTCGCTCTTTCCGAAGACGCTCCCAATCACGGGTACCTCCGCCTGTGCCGCCACCTCAATCTCGTCCACGTAGGCCGCGATGCCAGGGTTTGCGAGTCCCACCGCGTTGATGATCCCTGACTCCAGTTCCACCACGGTCGGATTGGGATACCCTTCTCTCGGCTCTGCCCCTATCGATTTCGTGACGACGGCACCAGCTCCTGCTTTGGCAACTCGGATGAGTGAGCTCCCCGTCTCCCCGAGAATGCCAGAAGCGAGCATGACAGGATTCCTCAGTCTAAGGCCCGCGATTTCCACGCTCAGGTCGGCCATCGAACGGGCATAACCCCTATCAGCGTTAAAAGGCTTTTCCGAATGCGCTTTGGGCGTCCCTTTGAACGACAAATGGTATGGCCGTTTGGTAAATGGTACCTAATTGGGTGTTTTTCCAGCAACGCTTAAATATCCAGTAGGTCAATTGCGAACAAAGACTCCAGCATGCCTTCTAATGGGAAACTTGCGGAATCGCGGTTTTTCTTTGGAATGGGGGAAGGGGTACAAGAAGACGCAGAGGAGCGGGTCGATTTGAGGAAATGGACTGCTATTCTAAAGCAAACTAGGAGAGCCAGGTCTCTAGCAACCGTTGTTGTTCTTGTTCTTGGCACTTTGGTAATGGCTGCACAACAGCAAGAGGAAGGTCAGGGCGACTTTCCTGAATGGCCGAATGAGACTGATTGGGTGAACTACACCTTTGATGGAGAGAGGGTGCGTGACTGGGAGGACAAACCCTACGAGACGGATCCCACGCACGGTCCCGCTGATGTCAACCCAGACGCAGTGGATATCGCATCTGGTGTCGACGCTACCGGTGGCGGTCCCGAGAACAATCCAGGTTGGTATACGTCTGTCCAATTATACTACTATGATGAGAATGGTGACAGCGACAACTTCACGAACATCGAAGACGACTGGATGTTCCTCAGAATGAGGGTGGCTGGTGATCCCACCCATAAGGGGAAATACGCTTACAAGGCCTACCATTGGGACATCCTCTTCGAGTTCGACTATGACGAGTGGAAGGAACTCGTCGTCGACCTCAACGGGGGCGACGGATACTACAAGTTCGGCACCGTCGGAACCTTCTACAACAATTCGGACACTCATAGATATGATCCGGATGATGACTGGATTTGGCGAGCGGAGGCCAGCAAGAACTCGAATCACTACACACGAGTCACGGATATCGACTACGGCAACGAGAATGAATCCGATGATCAATGGTGGATTGAGTACATGATACCGGTCACAGCCTTCCAGTCCGATAACGAAACCCAGCTTCTGGGGAAGGATACGTACTTCCTCCTGTTCTTCAGCACCTCTGCGTCGCTGACGAATCCTCTGCAGAAGGACTGGATGGGCGAGTTTGTGTTCGGGGAACCGCCAAACATAACGGTTGCGAAGGTTGCCCAGGAGGAGATTGTCTCCCCGGGTGACACAATCCATTATACAATCTATTACAACAACACGGGAGACTTCCTTTCGAAGTATGTCTGGGTGAATGACACCATTCCCGCGGGGACCACGTACGAGAGCGCCTATCCTGCTCCGGACTCAATCGACGGGAGCGTCATCAAGTGGTACTTCGAGGATGTTCTTCCTGGGAACTACACCATTCTGTTGAACGTGACGGTCGGTATTGACGTAGGTGACGGCACGATTCTCACGAACTACGTCTATCTCAACTTCACGGACTCGACCGGCGGATATCTGGACGAGGTCTGGGACAGCGTGGACGTCCTCGTAACGGGACCCACGATGGAGTTCTCAAAGACCGCCAGCGTCGAGTACGCGGATCCGGGAGACACAATAACGTACACGCTCACATATTCGAACACTGGAGCGGGGACCGCCACGGACGTCACGATAGTCGATACGATTCCGCCGGAGACGACGTTCGTGGAGTCCACTCCGATGTATGATGAGGTGGATGGCGACACGTACACGTGGTACATCGGGACTGTTCTGGGGTATACTACCGGATATGTCTACATCGATGTCACAGTAGACGCCTACACCGAGGACGGAACGCTCCTTGTCAACTACGCTACCATGGACTTCGATGACGTGAACGGCAATCCGCAGGATCAGCTAGATGACTATGCCAACGTCACCGTGACCGCTCCACTCATGACTATATCCAAAGTCGCCGACGTGGAGTATGCTGACCCAGGCGATACGATTGTTTACACGATAACGTATGAGAACACAAAGACTGGAACCGCTACGGATGTTGTCGTCGAGGATGTCATACCGAGCTACACAACGCTCGTTGAGACCGACCCGCCGTACGACGACTTCGATGGTACAACGATTACCTGGCTGCTCGGAGAAGTCACTGGAGGCTCAGGCGGAACCATTACAGTAACAGTGACAGTCGACGCCTTTACGCCAGACGAGACCGTTCTCACCAACCTTGTGATGCTCAACTACGATGACGCAAATGGCAACCCCTATCCAATGGAGAGCGACACGGCAACGGTCGTCGTGACCGCGCCAGTCATGTCGTTTTCGAAGGAAGCCGATGTAGATTACGCGGATCCGGGAGACACAATCACCTATTGGCTCAACTACTCGAACGATGGAACGGGGCTTGCGACGGATGTCACAGTCGTGGATGTGATACCCTCAGATACGACGTTCATCTCGTCCGATCCTTCGTACACATCGCATGATGGTGACACGTACACCTGGTTCGTGGGAGACGTCTCCTCTGGAAGTTCAGGCACGATAACCGTCGTGGTTCAAGTGGACGCCGGAACACCAGATGGCACTGAGCTCACGAACTATGCAACCTTGGACTATGACGACGCGAACGGGAACCCGCAGCCTCAGCTGGACGATAGTACGACAACCCTCGTCACTGCCCCTGTCATGACCGTGACCAAGACGGCCGATGTTGACTTCGCTGATCCGGGAGACCAGATAGTCTATTCGATCTTCTATGAGAACACCGGGACCGGATGGGCGACGAATGTGGTGATACAGGACACCATTCCCGAGCATGTAACATTCATCAGTTCCGACCCGGCGTTTACGAGTGTCGATGGCAGGACCTACACCTGGGAGATTGGTGATGTGGGTCCAAGTTCCAGTGACACGATCACCATCACCGTCGAGGTCGAGGCGGGAACGTCTGATGAGACCGTACTCACGAACTACGTGCTCCTCCAGTACCAGGACAACAATGGAAACGATATGCCCGATGAGGAGGACAGCGCAACGGTCACCGTGACCGCCCCTGTGATGACGTTCAGCAAGACCGCTGACGTCGACTACGCGGACCCAGGTGACGAGATTACATACACGCTGAGCTATCAGAATGTTGGGACTGGCGTGGCAACGGATGTCGTCGTCACGGATACAATCCCAGAGCATACGACCTATGTGAGCTCCAGTCCGACCTACGACCAGGTGAGTGATCGCACCTACACCTGGAACGTCGGGACCGTTCAGCCCGGTTCGGGAGGTTCGATAACCCTTGTCGTCGAGGTCGACGCGGGAACGCCCGACGAGACAGTGCTCACGAACACCGGCACACTGGACTACGACGATGCGAATGGGAACCCCCTGCCTCAGCAAACCGATACGGCTGAAACGACGGTCACTGCGCCCATAATGTCCCTCTCCAAGACGGCCGACGTGGAGTACGCCGACCCAGGGGACAGCATTGTCTACACGATATCCTACTATAACCATGGCACCGGTGTCGCCACCGATGTGACAATCGTGGATACGATTCCATCCGATACCACCTTCCAGAGCGCCTCACCTTCACCGGATAACGAGAACGGCGATGTTCTGACTTGGTATGTGGGGATTGTGGACGCCGACTCAGGCGGAACGATAACCATCACCGTGACTGTGGATGCATACACACCCGATGAGACAGTTCTCAACAACACCGTCACACTTGATTATGACGACGCAAACGGGAATCCCTACGATCAGCTCTCAGACTTTGCGGTAACGTTCACAACGGCCCCGATCATGACCGTGACAAAGGTGGCCGACGTGGAATACGCCGATCCTGGCGATATCATCATGTACACTATCACGTACACGAACTCTGGAACAGGATCTGCCACTGATGTCGTTATCGAGGACACGATACCCCCAGAGACCACGTTCCAGAATTCCAATCCCACATACACATCCAAGAGCGGAGACACGTACACGTGGGAAATAGGGACCGTCGGTCCGGGCGTTACTGGGCACATCTACATCAACGTGACAGTGGATGCAGGTACCCCAGATCAGACCGTGATGACCAACTTCGTCGTTCTGAACTATGAGGACAACAACAGCAATGAGCAGCCGGAAGAGGACGACAGTGTGGATGTGACAGTCACTGCACCTGTCATGACCATAAACAAGGTTGCGGATGTGGCCACGGCCGATCCCGGTGATTACATAGAGTACACAATTACGTATGAGAACACAGGGACAGGCGATGCCACCGACGTGACGATAGTGGACACGATTCCAGCGGAGACCACATTCATCGATTCGGATCCTGACTATACGTCTCAGAGCGGAGACATCTACACATGGGAGGTTGGCGATGTCGGAGCAGGTGATAGCGGGACCATTTTGGTTACCGTTCAGGTCGATGTCGGAACTCCTGATGGTACAGTCTTGACAAACACCGTCGTTCTGAGCTATGACGATGCCAATGGGAACCCGATTCCCGATGAGTCCGACAGTGTGGACGTTACGGTCACGGCTCCGATAATGACGATCAGCAAGTCCGCGGATGTCAGTACCGCCGACCCAGGCGATTCCATTACATACACGATTGAATATGAGAACACTGGAAGCGGACAGGCCACAGGCGTTGTGGTCAAAGACACAATCCCAGAGGACACGACATTCGAATCCTCCAATCCCGCCTACGATGATGTTCAGGGAGACACGTACATCTGGAGCATCGGCGATGTTGGCCCGTACAGCAGCGGAACGATAACCGTTGTTGTAACTGTCGATGTCGGAACTCCTGATGGTACTGTCCTCACGAACAGCGTGACGTTGGACTACGACGATGCCAATGGGAACCCGTACCCGCAGGAAAGCGACTCCGTGGATGTTACTGTAACGGCTCCGATAGTGTCGTTCAGTAAGTCCGTCGACAAGAGCCAGGCGAATCCTGGTGATACCCTTGTCTACACGCTTTCCTATGAAAACACCGGAACTGGCTGGACAACCGGCATTGTCGTGAATGACACGATACCGGAGGATACAACCTTTGTCAGCTCTGACCCAGACTACGACTACAACGACGGGGATTTCTACTCGTGGAATGTTGGAAGCCTTGGCCCTGGAGCAAGTGGAACGATAACGATTACCGTGACCGTGGATGCCTACACTCCTGACGGGACAACTCTTCTCAACACAGCGACTCTCGACTATGCGGATGCAAATGGTAATTACTATCCGCAACTGAGTGACGATGCGGAAACAACAGTCACCGGACCCGTGATGACTATCGTGAAGTCCGCCGATGTCACGAGTGCTGATCCAAGCGATACGATAGTCTACACAATCACGTATGAGAACACAGGAAGTGGCGATGCTACTGATGTAGTCGTGCAGGACACGATTCCCGCAGACACCACGTTCGTCAGTGCGAGCCCCTCTCCCGATCAGCAGAATGGCGATGTCTTCACATGGAACATCGGGACCGTAGGAGGGGAGTCAAGTGGAACGATAACACTGACTGTGACCGTTGACGTGGGCACTCCCGATGGTACGCTTCTTCACAATGTCGTGACACTGAACTATGATGATGCGAATGGCAATCCTCAGGATGAGGAGACCGACTATGCCGATGTGACATGCACCGCCCCTGTCATGACATTCAGCAAGACCGCAGATGTCACCTCAGCTGATCCTGGCGACACTATTGTGTACACTTTGACATACATCAACAGTGGAAGCGGTGAGGCAACTCTAGTCGTTGTGAAGGACACGATTCCATCCGATGTGACCTTCGTGAGTTCCGACCCATCCTACGACGACGTGAGCGGAGACACATACACCTGGA
>JAGMCJ010000193.1 GCA_023129265.1 Thermoplasmata archaeon
TCCTCCGGGATTCTCATGTGCTTCGGATAGAACCTTCTGTACAGGCCGAACTTGCGCGACTTGACGAACTCCTCCCGCTCGAGTGTCCTCAAGTGGTGAGCCAAGGAACCGTTTGTGAGACCGAGCGCATGCTTGATGGCGTTGTAGTGCTCGCCCGGATTTGCCAGTATGTAACCGTAAATCTGACCGCGGACGAAGTGGTCCAGTACTCTCTCCCTTTTGATTTTTGTGTAGAGCGGTACGATGAGAAGGAACAGAGCGAACTTGACGTTCTCGCTTATCAGTGCCGCAACAGCCACGGCCGAGATCACCGTGACGACGGTCCCAGCGACATAGGGGGTCTCGTCCGGGACAACTGGCGGGGGAGGAGGCAGCGCCGGGACCTCGACGACGAAGTCCTGGACGTCCGTTAGACCGAACATGTCCCTGGCCTCTATCCGAACGTTCATTGTGCCCGAATCCGTTGGGGTCCAAGTCAGCAACCCACTCTCATCGATGCCCATTCCATCTGAACCGATGACGAGCTTGTACGCGACGGAGTCCCACTGGGGGTAATTGTCCTCGACGACGATTTGGTATGAGTACTCACCACCGATTTCAGCCTCAGAAGGTGCAACGCTCACTATCCTGGGGGCATCGTTGACCCAAACACTGAAGACATTGCTCCTGGTCGGGTTGAAATTCAGATTGCCGTCCCAGGCCTCGACCTGGAACCTCAGTGATCCAGACCAACCTGGACTAGCTTCGAAACTCAAGAAATGGCCGTGCAGTGTTGCGTCAAGGCTGGAAGGATCCTCTTCCAGGGTGAGTCCGTAACCAAGAATCCCGTAGTCGTCGCAAAAGTACTGTCTCAAATCAATCAGGTTGTCTCTTGTCTCACCTTCGTTGAGATGGAAGGTGGAGGGAATTGGCATGACGAGCTTCACAGGAGAATCATCCATCCAGACAACATAGACGAAACCCGCAACACGGACAACAACATCCATCAGGGAGTCTCCATTGAAGTGGCCCGAGGCAAGAAGCTTAACTCCCTCGGGCTCGGGCAAGGTGGCAAATGGTTGCGTTTGAAGGGAAAAGCCTGAAGACTCACTCATAAAACTCAGACTGCCATTGGTCAGCGAAACAAGTATCTCGTCTGTGCCATCATTCTCAATATCCATTAGAGTGAACGTTGAAACGTTGCCATAGATGTCAATTCCATTGGAAAGAGAGAATTCATGAGACGAATTGGAAAAGAGTATCTTCACGGCTCCGGGCTGGCCGTTTTGGTAGCTGGGTCTGACTGCGACTATGTCGACCAGATCGTCCGAATTGAGGTCTCCCACAGACATGTGTCTCGGGTTGTGGCCTGTCTCGTTCAGCGCGATGGTGGAGTGGACTTCATATGTATGTGAAAACCGTTGTATGAAGGAGCTGATGTGATGTGAGGACGCTACAACGAAATCGACCAATTCAACATCATCTATCATTGCGAGGGCCAGAGCATCTCCCCAAGCGTCTGGTATGGTAATATTGAGGAGAGGATCAAATCCGAAGGGTGGCGCTTGAAGGAAAATGGTGGTTCCCGTGAGTCCCGTCACAAAAATGTCATTGAGCCCGTCCAAATCACTGTCCCCAACTGCTATGTCACGAGGATTCTTGACAGACAGAGTTGCGAAGAGCTCAAACGAATCAGGTATCTGCTGCTCATAGACGTTGATGTAGTTCTTACCCATTATGATCAGATCGGTTCTTCCATCATCTGTGACGTCCCCGCTACTTATTCTTGTTGGAAGACTGGTATGAATCACTACGTTAGGGAGATCCGGCAGGCCATGTGGACCTTGATAATAGAGAAAGACAGCGTCAGCTGTATGACCGATGACCGCCAGGTCATCGAGGCCGTCTGAGTTGAAATCATCCACGATGATGCCACCCATACCAGGAGCCTCAATCTCTTGACTAATGATACCTGTGGAAGGAAGCCCTCTTGCGGTAGGCTGCACGGATAGGAAAACAGTGACAACTAGGAGCAAACCAAGTAATAGAAGTCCTGCTCTCTTCAGTTTCCTCATTTTCCCCCTCTATACGTGTTGGATATGGGACTCTGTCGTTTTGTAGTTTTCCTCCGCAGGGACGAAGAGGACCTATTTAATCATGGAGTCCGAGCTTATATCTTTTGATTGGTGAACGTTTCGAATTAACTTATAAGCTTTTCGCCGGTCCTTGGCGGAGCTGAAGTGCTGAACCTGGAGACGAAATCGGCACACCTGGCGGCACCGTCGAAGTCTCCCATCTTCGCGAGAACGTAGCCCTTGTTCACCCAGGCCTCCCTGTACTCCTCGTCGAGTTGGATCGCCATATCGTAGCACTTGACCGCCTCATCGTACCTGTTCAGCCTCGTGAGCGCGTTCCCCTTGTTGTTCCAGGCGACCTCGTAGTTGGGATTGACTCTGATGGCCT
>JAGMCJ010000194.1 GCA_023129265.1 Thermoplasmata archaeon
CGCGTTCAGGCTGATGACCACGCTGTCACCGGGGTTCACGGGAATCACATCAGATTGAAAGGGAGGGACAGTTGATGACGGGTCAGCATAGGAGTAGTTCCCCGACGGGGTTTCGATCAGGATGTCGCTTGGCGAGAGATCAGGCCCCTCCACGTAGAAGAGAATCGTCGCAGAGTTGTTGCCCTCATCGTATTCGGTCACGTTGTCGTAGAAGTCCACCGTGTAGCTAAGGAGACAGCCCCCGACGAAGGGTAGGGCTGGCGCGGTCCAGATCGTGCTGAACCTCGCTCCCGGGGGTGCGGAAGACCCCGGACCTATCTCCTGTATCTCCCCGAGGTGCTCGAAGGCCCCGCAGGAGTCGTCAAGCGCGGCTGTGTTCAGGATTCTTATGAAGGGCGTCCCCGCGTTCGTCACGTTGGCCTCTACCACGAGGGAAGTGCCCGCCAGAACTACTATTGGTCCTATCGGCACAGCTGGGTCGTAGGGACCGGGATACTCGATTCCGTCGACGGCGATGGCATTTGGCTGGAGGTCTGGTATCGGAACAACTACGTCCCACTGTTGAGTGTTGTCCGGATCGTTCCACATTATCGTATTCTCAAGCTCCCCGAAGGGGGGGAACTCACCGGGATCGCCTGTCCCGTGGCTCGTGGCGTTCGTATTGAGCCCGCCAAAGGCAGTTGCGTCCACATGAACACGATACGTGTCGCCATTGCTCCAGTTGACGTCCCGCTCAGCCGCCTCAAGCGTGTACGCGTACCAGCCACCGCTGGTGAGGACCCCGCCGGCTTTCGGAAAACGATTCCAGGAACCGCTGTGAAGTACCCATACAGCGAAGGGTGTGCTGTCTTCCCACGGGAGGCCCTGGAGAGGTGTATCGTCCCAGAGGAAAATCCTCCCCTCCAAATTCATCTCCTCGGGTTGAGCCATTGATGATTGGGTCAGCGTCACAAGGGTGAGTAGCATGAACAGAGATGCGGCAATCGACCGCAACTTCACGACTGCCCTCCAGGAAGCGTGGCGGGCGTTCCGCCTCTCTCCAACACCACAGAACCTCATATCGATACTACCTCAGACTCCAGCAAAGCCGAAGACCACATCGGATGAGACATTGAGCTTCAGGGTGACAAACATCGCGAATTCCCTGTCGTACACCCCAACCTCCATGGCCGGGATATGTGGAACCCACCTCGACTCGGAGTGCTTGTACCAGAGGATGACAAGCGCGTTCATGACGTAGTCAGTGTAGTACGAGACGTTCTGATATGCGTACTGCCCGTTCGAGAACGGCTTCAGGGGAAGCGAGATGGCTTGATAGCCCTGCGTGAAGCGTCCAATCCATATGCCTGAGCTGTAGCTACCAGAGCCTTGGCCGAGCGAATCGCTCAGCGGGAAAATCATGTAGTAGAACTCGTCATAGGGTTCGAAGAAGGCGTTCACGTGATCCACGCTGACCACGGGGCCCACCGGAGGCACGAAGGAACTGTACAGCGACCAGTAATCCAGCCCTAGTTCTCCATAGAACCCAACTCTGCTGTTCGAATAGTAGATGTCATACGCGTCAGAGCCAACGGGCTGTAGCCAGGTAACCCTGATGTTGTTGCCCACAATGCTGAGCTCTACACTCTTGGCGTTTCCCGTGTGGTCAAAGCCGCCAAAGAGGAGCTCATCGTACCTGATCATGGTCCCGGGCAGACCCACGAATATGAAGCGCACGTCGGACCCAAGTTCCACCACACAGCCATCGCCTATCGCGATTGTTCTGACAGGATCGCCACCGCCAGGAACCCTCAGCCAGTGCTCCGCCTCCATGTATTCGACGTAGTCTGCACCGAGCGCGGCCCGGTACTCCTCCGTGGTGTCCGTTCGAGCTGGCCCATCATACTCGACCCATGGGAAGTAGTCCAGGGGGATCGAGAATGTGTTGAATCCTGCGGAGAAAGTGTTCGTCCACGCGCCCGCCGTGTTGCTGGTCTCGCTGATGTCGCTCTCGTTCGCATTCGCCGCTCTTATTAGGTAATAGTACTCACCGTCATGGCTGGCTGCTCCTCCCGCTTCTGGGTCCACCCAGTCGGTCGTCCCCGCCGGAACCACGTCATACGCCGCGGCGGGAGACAGGTCTTGGAACCCGTTCTGGGTGAGTGACCTGAAAATGAGGTAATGATCCAGTTCTGGCCAGGGTGCCTCGACCCACCTGAGACCTATGTCAGCTCCTCCGTCCCAATATGTCTCCACATTCTTGGGCGGGGCGGCGTAATAGGTCACCGTGATCATGACAAGAGGGAAGGGTACAACGGTATGGTTGCCGTCCCATTTCACATATGCAACGCGGGCATCGGGATAGACTCCCACGGGATTAGTGCCAACGAGGTCGGAGGTGACATCGTACTCAACCTCCCAGGTCTCATTAATCGCCAGGGAGCTGACATTCCACTGCATGAATGTGAACACGCCCCTGTTGCCCATGTAGTGCGGGAGTTTTGGAAGACCCGAGGAAGGATTGCGGAAGGAGCCGGTTACGAGGTGTATATAGGATGGAAGGACGTCCTCGATCATGGGAGAGTTGTCGGAGACATCCAAGTCCCGACCCGCCACCTGATCGACTATCGTTCCGATCTGCTTGTAGATGCCTACCAGATCCTCGGGCGTCTCGGCGTAGAAGTACTCACCCTCGGTTATGGCGGCGATGTTCTGTAGCACGGCGTGCTGGGCATCTGAACCCAGACCAATCGTGTAGATGACTACGTTGTTGGCTGCAGCGTTCTGAGCCTCAGTGATGGGATCGAGACCTGAATTGCTCTTCCCGTCCGTTAGAAGAATACATACCCAGATATGGTTCGGGTCAGCATCCGACACGAGGTCATTCCAGCATGCATATATTGCGTTTCCAATTGCGGTTCCTCCGACCGGAACAAGAACACTGTCTATGTCTGCCTTAATCTGCAGGTAATTCGTGCTGAGCGGGTTAATTCGCATCACAGAAGTGTCGAAGAATATCACAGCACCCTGGTCGGGTAGCTTCATGTCGTCGACGTAGCTCTTTGCGCCTAGCTTGGCATAATCGAATTTCTCGATTGGCCAGTTCATGCTGCCGGACTTGTCTATGAGGAAAATGACATCCTGGGGAACGGACCTGATTACCCCAGAGCCTTGGCCAGTGACAGATAGCAGGACAGTCGCGACGGTTGGGTAGCCGGGACCCGCGTTTTCGTGGAATATCGTGGACGGTGCCACGCTTTTCACAGGCTCGATGTGGGGATATACTCTCACGAGAATACTTGCACTGTCCGATGCCAGTGTGGTTGATGATGCCGTGCCAGTGACAATGACCGACTGATAGTTCCCGACTGGGGGGCTTGAGGGGACGTTCACACCGATCTTGAACTGCAGCGATTGCTCCGGACCGAGAGGTCCAGAATCCGGAATGCCGTCACCGTCTCCTGGGGAGTCCATCAGGGGGAAGATTCCATCGTCCTGCAGTATCTCAATCGTCCAGTTGTTCGGTGCGCTCGTTATCGTTATGTCGATGTAGTCCGAGATAAGTTGCTTGTTTGTCACCGTTAGATTCAGGAGCACTCGTTCTCCGACCTCCCCGTGAGTGTCGTGGTCGGGGCCCAGCACCACCAGCGCGAGTGTGGGAGCCATGTCAAACCTCCAGCCTGCGTTGGTGGAGCTGGTGTCATCGTAGCCATCGGAGGTCCCATTGCCGTCGGGCACTCGGCTCATAGAGAATCCCTGTGAATGCAGAGAGCTCCATCCTGCCATGTCAAGCAGCTGACCCGTTGAATCGTAGAGGTAGACATTATCTGCCAGGACGCCCATGGAATCGAAGAACCCCGAGTCCATTGGATACCTCAACACGTAGTGCGGATTGGCTTCGGTAAGGGTGATTCCGCCCACGAGGTATTCCTGATTGGCGACAATCGTGTAGCCCAGCAGACTGATGGAACCGGCACCTCTGTAGTAGACCTCCACATATGCTTCGTCAGCAACATTCGGGAAGTACAAGATCTCATTGAGTACGAGTTCTGGGTTCCCATCAACGCCTGGAACGCTGTTGTCTGCTCCGAATGTCGGAACCTCTTCCCGGACCCATTCATCCGTGTAGCCGTTGCCCACCCTGCGCCTCGAAACGGACTCCCCCCAAAGAGGGTCAGGCGCTGTTCCCATCTGACCATATCCGACTTCGTCTATGAAGGTCAGGCTCACGGGGTCAAACAGGAAAAGTCTGGCACCTTGGTCGCCCAGGTTGAGTGGAATGACCAGGTCCGCAGAAGGGTCGTCGCCAAGCGTCCTGTACTCAAGCGAAGGTATAGTCCCCAGTGCCGTCAAGGAATAGAGCTGGGTATCGTCGACTTGAAGTACATATCCGTTCAGGTCAACTGGTTTGGAGCCGAAGTTGTATATCTCCACGAGTTGCGCGTTGTTGGGTGCATCCCTCAGCTCGGTAATCAGGATTTGCCCCGTATCGTAAGAGGAGAAGTAGACCTCATAGAAAGTCTGGCTTCTAAAATCATTCCAAGCAATGAATATGCCGAATGTCCCCAAAGCCATCGATGGGTACTGCTGTGTTGATGAATCGTCCAACGGATCGCCATTCTCATCGGTATCATCCACACGTAAGTCATTGCCGTTCATGATTCCGTCTCCCCATGTAGTGCCCCCGTCCTCCGAGTATGAAAAGAATATGTCTGGATCGCCGGCCCGGTTGTCGCTCCACGTCACATATAGTCCTCGCGGTCCAGAGACTATGCAGGGGCCAGTGTATGAAGTCGAGGATGCGTAGTCATCCACCTTGACAGGGCTGGACCAAGTATTCCCACCATCCGTGGATCTCGAGTGGCTGATTTGCCTCTCTCCTGAGGGATTGTTGTAGTACCATACGGCGTGAAGAATCCCGGTGGTGTCTGCTGCAACGTCAAGATGCCTGAGAATGGAACCCGAAGGTTCGGCGAAAAGAACGTGAGGTGTCCAAGTGGTGGACCCTAGGTCTGATGAGTCGGCAATCCAAAAGGTCGTGAAGCTAACATCCTGCTCCCTCCAGGACACGTGAATCTTACTACCAGCGGTGGTTACAGACGGAAATGCATTTATCGATTCTTGGGTGGAGATCTGAACCTCTGGCTCAAAGCTGAAGCCCCCGTCCGTGGACTTGGACACAAAGACGTGGTCGTACGAAGGATTGCGATCATCGAACCAAACAACGAAGAGATTCCCGGAAGAACCAACACCGACATCTGGCTCCCGACACCTTGTGTTTTGTGAAGCAGTGTCCACTTTCACCGGGGCCGACCAAGTCGCTCCTGAATTGGATGAATAGGTCGCAAATATGTGAATTCCGCCTGCCATCGAAGACTCCTGCCAGGAGACATATATTCGATTATTCATGGCGCCCCCAGTTCTGTCGATGGCAATGGAGGGCAAGCGAGAATTGGCGCCATGAACCCCAGAATCTATTCTAATCGATGATGACCAACTCGCCCCTTCGTCAGTCGACTTGGAATAGTAAATTCCATAATAGCCCGTTCTGTTGTCAGACCACACAATGTGAATAACTTCGTTTCCATCAACAGCGACGTCGGGACTCCAGGAGTTCGCTGATCCATCGTCCACTTTCTGATTAGGGCGACTGAAGGATTTGGTGAGATGAATCTCTGGTGTATCATCACTCGCGACGACAACCAGGCTTGTTATCATGAGAATCGTAGAAATGAGAGCAAACAACCTACAATAGTCACACCAAACGCTGGATGCCGCGTCCTTCATAGCTCCTCCTCCGAGGAAGGTATTGCAGCACAAACGGTAGGTCTCCGCCTCCGTCTCTGCCCACTGTGCAAATTAATGACACGGCGCCTATTTATATTTTCCCGCCAGGACATCCACAGACCGCTCTTGGTCCCATTCGGGCGACTATTGTCAAACTAAGAATTTGAACCATGCCATTGGTACGGCCAGAACCTTGTATCCGGTTTGAATCGTTTGGCCTCTCGCACAAGAACCCTATCGCTAATCTCGAAGCTCATCATTAGCATCCCAGTCATCGTTCTTCGAGGAGCCGTGAACGTGACCGATGAATTTGTGGTTTCATCTGACGAACTCAGGGAGATTTGAAAGACTCGAAAACAATTGCCGTAGTTGGGTGTCGGCCAAACCAGAGAGGCCAAGCTATCGAGTGGCAAGATACCTAGAAGATGCGGGCCACGAAGTCATCCCAGTGAACCCGAACTATCAGGAAATTGATGAGATGAAGAGCTATCCCGGCCTAGAATCGATATCCAAGGATGTAGACGTAGTAGACATATTCCGCAGGTCCGAATATGTAGTACCTGCAGTAGATGTCGCAATGAGAAAAGGCGCCAAGGTCATATGGATGCAAGAGGGTGTTGTCAACAAGGAAGCCGCAATAAAGGCCAGACAGGCGGGGCTGAAGGTCGTCATGGACAGGTGCATGATGAAGGAGCATCACAGGCTGATAGCCCACGAGACAGGAGAATAGTGTTTTCGGGCGCGAGAGGCAAGTGGGCCCGCCGAGAATTTCAGGCCCTCGCGAGAGCAAGAGCCTTTTGAACTCGAGTTACCAGCACCCCAAGCTGGAAGGATACCAAGCTACCCCACGGGCCCTGACGGTGCATGGTGCCGTAGAACAAAAAGGCTTCGCATCTATCCGAATGGCAGCACGTCATCAATCGTGTCAGCATTCGAAAGCAGCATTCTGCGGCAACAATAGCGGGTTAATCCAAGGGAATCGAGAACCTTCTGCGGATCCTCGCCCATCTCGATTTTCTTCTGATATTCCTCCCACTCAGAGGCCACGACCCTTCCGCAGCTGAAGCATCTCACTGGTATTATCACAGAATCACCTATAGGACTTCTGCCTCTTCTTCCTTGCGCCCCTGCCCATCGGCTTCTTGGGCATTTTTCTTCTTGGGTCGCTTGCGAGCAGGGTTCTGTCCCGTTCCTTGAAAAGCGATTCCAGCTCCTTGCTCTCAAGATATGCCACGATGCCCCTGGCGATAGCCGTCCGTGTCGCATCTGCCTGACCCATGATGCCCCCGCCCTTCACGTTGACCTCGATGTCCAGTTTCTTGATCTTGTCTCCGGCCATGACGATGGGCTCAAGGATCTTCTGGCGGGCCAGTTCCGGACTCAGTATCTCGACTGGTCTCTTGTTCACCCTAACCAGTCCCTTCCCTGGCTTGATCGTGGCTCTTGCGATCGCCTTCTTCCTCTTCCCGCTTGTCTGGATGACTTTCATCGGACCACCTAGAACTTGGCCCCGAGTTTCCTCGATATATCACCGATCTTCGTGTACTCGCACTTCAGTTTCCCAAGGGCCTCCTCAATCCTCTCCGTGCTCGACTCGGCATACGAGTCAGGAATGCCAATGTATACCCTCAACCTCTTGAACGCTTCCCTTCCTCTGGGCTTCTGGTAGGGAATCATGCCTCTGATCGTTCTCGTTACGATCTTGTCCGGCATTCTCGGGAAAAAGGGACCTGACGTCTGGCTACCTATCTCCCTAATCTCCTTGTATTCGTTGAGCACGGATACCCTGTCCCCCGAAATGACCGCGAGCTCGGCATTGACCACAACGATTTCCTCCCCTTCGAGAAGCCTCTTGGCCACAACGCTGGCAAGCCTGCCCAGCACAGAGCCAGTGGCATCGATCACAGCCATGGTTCACCTCATTATTCTAACGCCACTTCCCTTCGGGTTCTTGTTCATGAGTTCCTCAATGGTCAGAACGAGGCCACCGGAGTCTGTGATCTTTCTCCTTGCCGCTTCGGAAGAGTGAAAGGAGGCCACAGTCACAGGCTTGTCTATGCTGCCGGAACCGAGAAGCCTGCCAGGGACGAGGATGACCTCCCCCTTCTTGGCGTATCTGGATATCCTGCTGATATTCACTTCGGCCCAATTCCTCCGAGGTTTGCTCAGCCTGCTGGCTGTGTCCTTCCAAACGGGTGCTTTGTTCTCATAGGAGTGCTTCTTCAGCTGCTCTATGAGTTCCAACAGTCTAGGATTGGACTTCTTACTACCAGCCATCAGATATCCTCTGAAGAAGGTCTAAAGAGGGGTCTTCATATAAACCTTTTGTCCGTCTGGACTGCGAAAATTCGACAGCCAGTCCACTGCCATTTTGTCCTTTGAGCCCACCGTTGGAAACAGCTCCGAGACCCAAATGTCCGGTGCACCGGGGTTTTCGATGTCATCGGAAGCCGTAAACGAGCTTTTTGGGGGCACATTATCGAAAACTATAAATATAAATGCGCGCCAAATAGTAAGACCTTCGGGTTAATTAGTCTGGTGGAGTAATGATACGTTTTGGTCCGGCGGGCATTCCCCTATCATGCAAAGGGAGAACCTTGCGAGATGGCATAGAGGATGTCCATAACCTGGGTTTGACGGCGATGGAGGTTCAGCTGGTCAGAGTAGGGCTCCTCGAACGACACCCCACTGAGGACGAGGTCGGTCTCGTGGCGAGGGACATACCGAACGCGCTGATAGTTGAGATCGTCAGAAGGCAGGGATCCAGGGAGCGGGTAATCGCCAATCTTGACGCCGAGATCAAGAAGGGGGACCTCCTCCGCATTCTGGCGTCAGGCATAGCGAAGGACTATCATGAGCTCGAGGAGCTCGGGAGGTTGTCTAGGGACCTGGACATTGAACTGAGCCTTCACACACCTTACTACATGGATCTCATCGGCGTAGAGGAGATGCCAGAGAGGAGCGTGGACAGCGTCAAGTGGGGCGGCCTCCTTGCCAATGAGATGGGAGCAAAGGTCGTGGTGACCCATCTCGGTCTGTACGGTGACCTGACGAAGAGGCAAGCAAGCATAAGAGTCAGGAAGAACCTCGATTCGATTCTCAAATGGTTCAGGTCAAGGAAAATCAAGGCCAAACTCGGACTGGAGTCCAGCGGAAGACAGGAGGTGTTCGGTAGCATGAAGGAGATCATCTCCCTCTGCGAGAAGTACAAAGGTGTCGTCCCTGTGCTCAACTTCTCACACGTACACTCACGGGAAGGGGGCACGCTGAGAGCCAATGAAGACTTCCAGAAGCTCTTCAACAAGTTCAAGAAGTACACGAAAGGACACTTCCACACACATTTCTCCGGAGTGGAGCATGCGGGCGGGAATGAGCTACGATACACGCCGATCAAGAAGGGCGATCTCAGGTTCGAACCTCTCGCGGAGTGCATTCTGGACAACAACTACGACATCACACTGATCTCCGGTTCACCACTCCTGGAACATGACGCGATGTACATGAAGGTCATACTGGAGAGGGTCCTAGCCAGGAGAGTCGCGAAGTCCGCCAAAGGAGGAAAGAAATGACCAGTAGGGCAACGGTGTCATCGCAATTTGTGGCAAAGAAGATAACCGAGATCCTCGCGAACGGGGATGAAAAGACAATCGAGGAGATCATCAAACTCCTGCTGAACTCCGACAAGGTGTTCATCTATGGTGCCGGCAGGTCCGGCCTGATAGGAAAGGCCTTCGCCATACGCCTGGTTCAGTTGGGCCTCAAGGTCTTCTTCATCGGTGAGACAACGACCCCAATCGTTGAAGACACTGATGTTGCGCTAATCATCTCGAACACGGGCGAGACAATGTCTGCGATCCAGACGGCGAACATCATCAGGCGCGTGGGGGCAAAGGTGATAGTGATGACGAGCAGGAAGACTTCCAAGCTCGCACACGCCGGTAACATAGTTGTCACTCTGAATCCGGAGCTAGATGATGAGGCCGTGGCTCTCGCCCCGCTTGGCACGCTTTTCGAGGATTCCACGCTCGTATACTTGGATGGAATCGTCGCGTATATCATGGAGAAGAGGAACGAGACGGAGTCCAAGATGAGAGGAAGGCACGCTATTTGGGTTTGAGCGGGAGCTTCTTCATCGGTCCGTATGGATTTTCGTACTCCTCCCAGTAGACCGCGAAAGGTGCGGGGACACATTTCTCCCCAGAGAGCGTAAAGGCCTCAATCTGCAGCTCCATTGGGTCCAGGACGATTGCGAAGTGGAACTCCTCCCGAAACATGCGCCGCTGCGTTCCGACGTCCTTGGGTGACATGAAGCAGGTGTAACCAGGGTGGGAGTGGTACCAACCGACAATAATGTAATCGAAATCCGCCTCGTCGAGGCGATCAAAGAGCGTTTCGAACCCGTTCCTGTCGAAACTCACGGAAACGCCTGATGCCTGGAGGTCCGTTGTAGCGACGTCCTTGACCACGGTGTAGGGTTTTGCTGAGTGAGCGAAGACATCACCGAGTAGCAGACCCAGGGCTTCCAGATTTTGCTTCCCGGAAGAGATGCTGTGATCCCTCATCTTTGCCTCGGCGGTCTTCGAAACGTACAAGGGAAGCGGCCCTGTTCCCGCGAACGCTTCCTCGACCTCTCTCCTCCTCTCCTCCTTGAGCCAGTAATGGGACCTGGAGCGCTCTTTCGGCGGTGGCGCCCTTTCCAAGATAGCTCTCTTCCTTTCACTCACAACGCGTGGGCGCTTCATGGATCATCCCAAAACCCTTGGCTTCTTCCCTGAACCCTCCATCACATTCGGCGGGCTGTAGCCGTGAGTGTTGAAGTACTGTGCGGCACGCGTACACGAATCACTGCCGAAGGGGTTCGCAGGGTTAGGACTGGTAAGCAGCGTTTCGATTCCTTTGACGAACGTGAGCAGGGTCGAGCTGAAACTCCAGTCATCCAAGAGCTTCGTGCAGACGTATCCGCCATCATCAGGAAGCATGATGTTGGGATGGAATATGTCCGACCTCCATTTGACGATGGGTTTCTCGTACGGATACTCTTCAGTTATCAGAATCGACAGCTTGTGCGTATATCGATGCCTTATCGTGTCATCCTTCCAGATGGGTCCAGGGGTCTTCACGAGAGTGACGTTGACTTCCATGGGAAAGGACTGAAGCGTCGGATCAGAGACCGAAACGGCGTGCCTGAGATTCCTTTGACACAGCAGAACTTCGTTCCTCACGCGGAACCTCAAGATGTCCTTCGGCAGCCCCATGAGCCGCACCTAGCCGCCCTCGGGGTCAGGTATCAGCTCGACCACGTCTCCCTCGCGGACCTCCGCTTCCACGATTGTAGACTGCCCGCGCAGAACTGCCTTGCCGCGACGGAGGACATAGGCACCTGGAGAGACCTCCCAGTAGCTGGCCGCGCTCTCGATTATCTCTTCCACAGTATTCTCGGCCTCCAACTCCATCTCGACCGAGGACCCTGTTTCCGCGTTCTTCACTGTGATTCTCGTTGTCACAATCACTCCCCCGTACTGTTATTGACAGAGGCGTTCTTAAAGGTTTTCGGAACTGACACATCTAGCGTTCGACGTGATGAGGGCAATCCGGGTTCTTTGAGATCTCGAGGGTCTCTGAGACGTTTCTTAGGCCGTCGTAATAGAAGACATTGGACAAGACAGTCTCCGCTCTCCCAGACGCGATCTTGAGGGCCTCTCTCACCTGGACCGCCGAGACTATGCTCGTTGTCGTAATCTCTGCGGCGACCTTGGGCTCGTAGAACGTCACATCTTCGCCGGTGCAGCTGAACCTGAGTTCCATGATTTTCGAGTGTGTCTTGTTCATTCCGCACTGAAGACAGGCCGTTTCCGGTGGAAGGACGACTTGCACCTTTCCAATCAGCCCGTCCATCGCTCCATCGATGTAGGGGATGCCTTCGTTGTAGCAGTGAGCGTTCAGGTGGAGTCTTGTGGCCACGTTGTCCAGGCAGCCAAGGACCATCGAATGGGAGGGGATGAAATCCTCAGGCAAATCCTGGATTCTGTCCGTGTAAGATGTGATCTTGACCGCAGGGTCGAGTTCCATCGCTCTTCCTGCAACGACTTCGGCCTTGAGCCGCCTCGCTTCGGAATCCTCCTCCCGGAAGAATACGCACCGGGTCAGATTGGACTTGGCAACATGGTCCATATCGACAAGACTAATCTCCGCGAAGCCCGCCAGAACCATGTCCTTGACGACTTCGTTGCCAAGAGCGCCTGCTCCGACGACGAGAACTCGAGCCGTTCTGACCGCGTCCATGTCTATCCATGGGATTCTTCTCATTCTCTCGTGTCTGTCCCGCTCGACAAAATCAGCATCGATGGACTCCCCCATACTGCCAGGAAGGATTCGGAGATATTAATCCTTTTCACACCTGGAAGAACCGTGGGAGAAAGTGAGAGAGAAACGTTATTATGATATTGCCTCATTCAGAGACGACTCGTATGCCAGAGGATTTCATTGTCACGCCATGGGAGGTCAAAGGCGAGATCGACTACGACAAGCTAGTGGAAAGGTTCGGGACCCAATTGGTCTCCCAGGAGATTCTGGACAGATTGGAGAAGCATGCCTCCCCCCTGCACCACCTCTTGAGGAGGGGGATTTTCTATTCGCATCGCGACTTCAATCGAGTCTTGGATGACTACGAGAAGGGCAACGGTTTCTTCCTGTACACGGGTCGCGGTCCCTCGGGCCACAACCATCTGGGCCATATGCTGCCGTGGATTCTCACGAAATGGCTTCAGGACCACTTCAAGGTCAAGTTCTACTTCCAGCTGACGGACGATGAGAAGTTCATGTTCAACGATGGCCTCACGAAGGAGGATACTAAGAAGTATGCTTACGAGAATATGCTGGATGTCATTGCTTTGGGATTCGACCCCAAGCTGACGAGGATATTCCTGGATACGGAGCTGATTCACACGCTCTATCCGATTGCCATTGACATTGCCAGGAAAATCAACTTCTCGAAGGTCCGCGCGGTCTTCGGCTTCAACAGCAGCCACAACATCGGAAGCATCTTCTACACGAGCATGCAGGCGGTTCCCTGTTTTCTCGAATCGGTGCTCGAGGGCAGGAACATCGCTTGTCTGATTCCCTGCGGAATAGACCAGGACCCTCATTTCAGGATTGCCCGAGATGTCGCTCCCTTGCTCGGGTACTACAAGCCAGCACTCCTGCACAACAAGCTGCTCCCGAGCCTGGCGGGGGGAGACAAGATGTCCGCCTCGCTTCCCCACACGAGCGTGTTCACAACGGACAAGCCTGATGACGTGAGGAAGAAGATAGTCAACGCCTTCACGGGCGGGCGGGTCTCCGTTGATGAGCAGAGGAAACTGGGAGCCAATCCAGACATCTGCACGGTCTATCACTACTACATGTACTTCTTCATGCCGGAGGATGATGAGCTGAGAGACATCTATCTCAAATGCAAGGGCGGTGAGATCCTCTGCGGGGAATGCAAACAGATACTCATCGAAAAGATCAACGAGTTCTTGAGGGAACACCAGGAAAAGCGTGAAGAAGCCAAGGACAGGATCGAGGAATTCATATTCCGGGACTGAAAAGAATAAATCGCAAGTGACCTTTCGTGATTGTGATGGATGTCGACGACCTGATGGACGAGCTGAGCCTCCTCGAGAAGAGAGTCCTCCTCGCGTTCGGAGATGCCAGCTCGGCTGCTCCGGAGGAGCTTCTGAAGCGCGGAGGGTTCGCGGAGCTCGTCGAGGTCATGAACGCCTCCTCCTGGCTCCAATCCAAGGGACTCGTCACGATGAAGGAGAAGGTCGTCAGCTACTACTCTCTGGCCAAGAAGCAGTGGGCGACGAAGAACCTTCCCGAGAGAAGAGCGCTGAAGGCTCTGAGAAAAGCCAGGGGAAGGGTAGACCTCGGAACACTTCAGAAGATGGCACGGCTCTCGCCGAAGGAGGTCAAGATCGCCATCGGATGGATGAAGAGAAAGGTATGGGCGACGATAGAGAAGGAAGACGGTGGCACCGTTCTGGTCATCACCGAACAAGGAAAGAAGGCGGTCACCGAGAAGGGCAAGGACGAGGAACTCATTCGACGCCTCTCAGAGGGAGAGCTGTCCGAGAGCGACGTGGACCCCGCAACAATCGGAATGCTGCTGAGAAGGCAGGATGTGGTCAGGGAAAGGGAAAGGGTCCTCCGCGAGGTCTCGCTCACGAACCTGGGAAAGGAGTGCATTCGAAAGGGTGTCAAAATAGGCGAGGAGGTCGCACAGCTGACCCCAGAGCTGTTGCAGACAGGGAAGTGGAAGGAGGTCAGCTTCAGGAAGTACGACATAGATGCCTTTGCCCCACCTGTCTTTGGCGGGAAGAAGCATCCCCTCGTTGAGTACATCAGAAAGGTCAAGCGAATCTTTGCGGAGATGGGCTTCGAGGAGATCGAGGGCGACTTCGTCGAGCTCTCTTTTTGGGACTTCGATGCGCTCTTCCAGCCTCAGGACCATCCCGCACGGGACATGCAGGACACGTTCTACCTGTCAGACCCAAAGACGCTGCCCCTTCCTCCGGAGGAGCTGGTCCAGAGAATCAAGGAGATGCACGAATCTGGCGGGGATACTGCCTCCGACGGCTGGAAGTACGACTGGGATGTCGACGAGGCGAAGAAGGCGATATTGAGGACTCACACAACGGTGAACACGCTCAGATATCTGTCGGAACACCCCGACCCGCCCGTCAAGGTCTTCTCTGTCGGCAGGGTTTTCAGGCGGGAGGCGATGGATCCGAAGCATCTTCCCGAGTTCATTCAGGTCGAAGGAATCGTGATGGAGGAGGGGGCCAATCTCGCCATGCTCATCGGTGTGTTGAAGGAGTTCTACAGGAGAATCGGATACGACAAAATCAACATCAGACCCGGCTATTTCCCATACACAGAGCCTAGCCTTGAGGTGGAGATGTACTTGGACGGAAAGTGGGTCGAGCTCGGCGGTGCCGGGATATTCAGGCCAGAAGTCACCAATCCGTTCGGCGTGAAACATCCTGTCCTTGCCTGGGGACTCGGCCTCGAGAGGCTGGTCATGGCCCTCACGAACACGACAGACATGCGAACTATATACGTGAGTGACATAGAATGGCTGAAGAAAGCCAAACCCATATTCTGACTACACTTGGGAAATCTTGGATCTCCCCTGAAGACTGATCTTGTAGGGCATCCTTAGGATCTTCAAAACGTAGCTGGCTCGGTTCAAGGCTTCGAGCATCTTCATGACCCGGCTCAAGTCACCGATATCGAACTCCTTCTCTGATAGCGGATAGACGAGCCTGTCCCCCCGAACCCTCCAACCGTAGGGACGTGTTGCGGAAACGACAGACCGCGGTGGATTCTTCGCTCCCTCAACCCTCAACTCTAGATAGGCGCCAGATATCATGATTTCAGCCATTATGTAGAGCATTCTGAGTTGTTAAGCCACTTTCGTCAAAATTATCATCCATGATAATCTCGTTTCCGACTCCTGACCAAACTTTTATCTCGGTGTTGTCAATACGACATTCGAGAGGACTGCTCATGAAGGAAGCTGAGGAAGAAATCGCCGACGGCGAGAGGCTATTGGGGATGTACCAGTACGATGATGCCCTCAAGCATTTCAACAAGGCAATGAAGATGGACCCGAAGAACGCGAG
>JAGMCJ010000195.1 GCA_023129265.1 Thermoplasmata archaeon
GGCGGTGGACGGCACGCTCTGCGTTGTTCTCATCGGGTCCAGCGTGGAGAGCATGGTCCCTGACCTGCAGAAATGGGCGAGCAAGGTCTGGGTTGTGGACCATCCCTCCTTGGAGAACTACACCCCGGATGCGTACGCGAAGGCCATGACTGCGCTCTTCGAGAAGGAGAAGCCCATCATGCTGTTGCTGGCCGCATCGAGCAATGGAAGGGACCTTGCCCCGAAGCTCGCGGCCCGCTTCGACGGTGCCCTGGCATCTTCCTGCACGGACGTGGTGATGGAGGGCAGCCGCCTCATTGCGGTCCGCCCGGTACTGGGAGAAACGGCCTTCGTAAGGGTCGGGTTCAAGAGCCCGCTTCAGATCATGACTGTCCGCCCGAACGTAATCCCCGTTGCCGAGCCAGAGAATCCGTTCAATGGGACGGCAGAGAAGGTAGACGTCACATTCGATGAGAAGGATCTGCGGACCAAGGTCCTTGAGGTGACGAAGGCGGCGGGAAAGGTCGAACTCACCGAGGCGAGCATTATCGTCTCGGGTGGAAGAGGGATGGGGGGCCCTGAGAACTTCAAGATACTCGAGGAACTGGCAGACGTCCTGGGCGCGGCGGTCGGTGCTTCCCGCTCGGCGGTCGATGCAGGATGGAGACCGCACTCCGAGCAGGTGGGACAGACGGGGAAGGTCGTCAACCCGACGCTGTACATAGCCTGCGGGATCTCTGGTGCAATCCAGCATCTGGCGGGAATGAAGACTTCCAGATGGATTGTTGCCATAAACAAGGACCCGGAGGCCCCGATATTCAAGATGGCCAATTTCGGCATAGTTGCGAATCTGTTCGATGTCGTTCCCAAACTGGCGGAAGAGATCAAGACGATGAAGGCCGATTAGGTCGCCCTAGCGGGTGGTGACAGAATGGAGACGGTGATGAAGGACTTCTACTGGGTGCTGTGGATAGCCTCTGCCATTACGGTCGCATTCTTCCTTTATGGAGTGTACAGGAAGTGGAAGTTGGTCAAGCTCGGCAGAAAGGAAGAGCGCCCCGGGATGTGGGGAACCCGCATAAAGTCCCTCCTGTCCTTCGGACTGATACAGAGGGGAACGCTCAGGGAGGCCTTTCCAGGCATATTCCACTCGTTCATATTCTGGGGGTTCGTTGTTCTGGCGGTGGGGACATCGGTCGTGTTCATGCAGGAGGACCTCTTCGTCCACCTCCTCTTCGACGAGCTGTTCCTCTACGGCGCCCTCGCGCTCGACGTGATGGGTGTGGTCGCCATCTTCGGCATTCTGATGGCGCTCTTCAGGCGGTACGTCACCAAGCCGAAGAGGCTGGACAACAGGAGGGAAGATGCGATCGTCCTGGTTGCTCTCCTCCTCATCCTCCTGACAGGATACTTCGTGCAGGGACTGCGGATCGCCACTGATGACAACATGGGCCCGCTCTGCAGGACGACGGCCGAGCTGACCGGTGAGGACATACTGGAGAGGTGTCAGGATCCCCTGTATTCCCCCGTTGGCCATGCCTTTGGGGGCTTCTTCCTCGCGGTCGGCATCTCGGGAGACTTGGCCTACAATATCTGGTTCGCTATGTGGTGGTTCCACCTCGCGTTAGCGTTCGCCACGGTAGCGTACATACCATACTCCAAGCTCCTGCACATGATCGCATCGCCCTGGAACATCTTCTGGAGGAACACGAGGCCATACGGAGAGATACCGCCAATAGACGTGGAGACGGCAGAGACGTTCGGCGTATCGAAGATAGAGGAGTTCACGCAGAAGCAGCTGCTCGACCTGTACGCGTGCACCAGGTGCGGGAGATGCCAGGACGCGTGTCCCGCCTCAACGACGGACAAGCCGCTCAGCCCGAAGAAGCTGCTCCAGGACCTGCGGGACCATCTCGACGAGGTCGGCCCGAAGCTGGTCGGACTCAAAGAAGACAAGAGAGGCGAAGTGGAGAGGCCGCCGATCCCGGGCGAGGTCGTGAAGGATGATGAGATATGGGCCTGCACCACGTGCAGGGCATGCCAGGAGGTCTGCCCGGTCCTAGAGGAGGTCCTGGACAAGATCGTGGACATGAGGAGGAACCTCGTCCTGATGGAGAGCAGGTTCCCGCAGGAGCTCATGCAGTTCTTCCAGAACATGGAGAGGAACTTCAATCCTTGGCCGATCGGATGGGACACGAGGGCGGACTGGGCGGAGGGTCTCAACATCAAGACCATGGCGATCTCGCGCGCCGACACTCTGCTTTGGATCGGTTGCGTGGCCTCCTTCGACGACCGGAACAAGAAGGTCAGCGTCGCGGTGGCCAAGGTCCTCAAGAAGGCGGGCGTCAAGTTCTCCATACTCGGAACGGAGGAGAAGTGTTGCGGGGAGACGCTGCGCAGGGTCGGGAACGAATATCAGGCCCAGATGCTCATGAAGGAGAACGTGGAGATCCTGAAGAAGTACGGCGTGAAGAGGATAATCACCCCGTGCCCGCACTGCTTCAACACGTTCAAGAACGAGTACCCGCAGTTCGGCGGGGAGTATGAGGTGTGGCACCACACGGAGTTCATCGACAAGCTGGTCCGTGACGGCAAGATCAAGTTGAAGAGGACGCTCGATGAGAGGTCCGCGTATCACGACTCGTGCTACCTGGGTAGGTACAACGACGTCTACGACCAGCCGAGGAGCATCCTGAAGGGCGTCTCCAAGCGCGGCCTATCCGAGTTCGAGCGAACAAGGAACAAGTCCTTCTGCTGTGGTGCAGGCGGGGGGAGAATGTGGCTGGAGGAGAGCATCGGAACGAGGATAAACGAAGAGAGGACCCAGGAGGCCCTGGACTCGAAGCTGTCCCTCGTTGCCACGGCCTGCCCGTACTGCCTCACTATGTTCGAGGATGGCCTCAAGGCTAAGGATGCGGTTGAAAGTGTGAAGGTGAAGGATGTAGCGGAGCTCGTTTCCGAGAGTTTGGGGCTATAGCATTCCCCTGAGCTTCATCACTTCGACGACCCTCTCGATGGCCACCAGATAGGCTGCGGTCCTCATATGGACGCTGTGCTTCTCGTGCGCGTCATAGACGTCGTGGAAGGCCCTCGTCATTATCTTGTCCAGCTTCTGGTGGACCTCGTCCTCCTCCCAGTAGTAGTTCATCGCGTTCTGGACACCCTCGAAGTAGCTGACCGTGACGCCTCCCGCGTTGCACAGGAAGTCCGGGACCACGAAGTTGCCGTTCTTGTAGAGGATGTCGTCAGCATCCGGAGTCGTGGGTCCATTCGCCGCTTCGGCGATTATCTTGGCCTTCACGTCGCCCGCGTTGTCCTTGGTGATGACATTCTCCAACGCCGCAGGCATCAAAACGTCGACATCCATCTCGAGCAGGTCCTTGTTGCTTATCTCCTCGGTGCCCTCGAACCCGCCGACCCTCCCGGTCGTATTCTTCCAGTCGACGATCTTCTGCGGATCGATTCCATCCATGTTCACGATCCCGCCGCGCGAGTCGCTGACGGCGACCGTCCTGCTTCCCATGAGTTCGTCCATGAGCAGTGCAAGGTACTGCCCCGCGTTTCCGAAGCCCTGTATCGCCACCGTCGCGCCTTTGAGATCCTTACCGAGCTTCTTCGCCGCCTCTCGGGTCGTATACACGCAGCCCCGCGCAGTGGCGTCCCCTCTGCCCTCTGAGCCACCCACGGGAATGGGCTTGCCGGTTATGACCCCGGGAACGTTGTAGCCGTGCAGTTTGCTGAACTCATCCATCATCCACGCCATTATCTGCGGGTTCGTGTAGACATCGGGAGCGGGAACATCCTTCATAGGTCCGATTATTCTACCGACCTGGTCTATGTACGCCCTGCTCAGTCTCTCGATCTCGCCGGGAGACATCTCTTTGGGATTGCAGATTATTCCGCCCTTCCCCCCTCCGAGAGGGATGTTGACCACACTGCACTTCCACGTCATCCACGCCGCCAGGGCCTTGACTGTATCCACTGTCTCGTCCGGATGATACCTTATTCCCCCCTTGCACGGGCCCCTGGCGTCGTTGTACTGACACCTGAAACCCCTGAAGGTCTTCAGACCTCCGTCGTCCATCCGGATCGTTAGGCTGACCTCCAACGTCCTCATGGGCTCCGCGAGAGCCTGATACATCTCGTCAGGATAGCCCAGCGTCTCTGTCGCGATCTTCAGCTGCCTCTGCGCTATCTTGAACGGGTTCAGTTCTTTCGTTGCCATTTCAGACACTCCTTTGGCTTGCACGCAACCGTGCAACTGCCCAAGAAGACGATGGTGGATTTAACGTTTAGCACTCAGAGAAGGGGGAAAATGATTTCGGATAGGTTCTCGATACTCGGGCCGTGAAGGGCGCATACGTTCTCCTCATCCGCCTTAGCGAGGACAGGGACATTAGGATAGGAGCGTTGGGCGCGGTCTCCTTTCCCGCCGGATTCTACGCGTACACCGGCTCCTCGATGGTGAGCCTGGAAAAGAGGGTGGAGAGACACTTCCGCGAGGAGAAGAAGATGAAATGGCACATCGACCACTTCCTCCGCGAGGCGGAGGCCGTGCGGGCTGTCCTATTCCCCTCGGACGAAAGGGAGGAGTGCGAGATAAACAGAATGGTCTTCGACATGGACGATGGGATGGTTGTAATCCAGGGGTTCGGCTCGTCCGACTGCTCGTGCGAGACACACTTGGCATACTTCGGGAGGGATCAGCCGCATTTAGAGTACCCGCAGGAGCGGCAGACCATGCATCCGCCCTCGTGAACGAGTGCCGCTCCGCAGTCGGGGCAAACACCCACGATGTTCCCGCTGAAGATGGGCTCCGGTGCGAACTTGTCCAGGGTTGTGGCCTCCTCGATGGGTTCGCCCGCCTCCATGGCCCGCTTCCGATTCATGTACTTCTCAAGGGCCTTCCCGACGGCGTCTGGACAGGAGAGGATGATTCCGCCCTTGCCCATCAGGGGAGAGGGACAGCGGATCCCTTTGAGCTGCCTTATGAGCGGCTCTATCCGGACCCCGGACCGCAGAGCGAGTGATATAAGCCTCGCGACCGCCTCGGACTGGGACATCGCGCAACCGCCAGACTTCCCCATCTGAGAGAAGACCTCGCACACACCGTGCTCGTCCTCGTTGATTGTTACATAGAGCGTCCCGCATCCGGTCCTCATCTTAATCGTGGAGCCCATCGTTATCGAGGGCCTCGGTCTCGGATGAAGCTTCCTCTCGGCTTCCTCCTGGGACTTCGACGTCTAACCGGTCGAGAGGACTTGCGCGTTGCGGCTGCCGTCGCGGTAGACGGTGACCCCCTTGCAACCGAGGTCGTACGCGAGTCTGTACACCTGGGATATGTCCTCCCTCGTCGCGCTGTTGGGGAAGTTGACCGTTTTTGATACTGCGTTGTGCGTGTGTCGCTGGAACGCGGCCTGCATGCCGATGTGCCACTCAGGGGACACGTCGTGGGCCGTCACGAAGAGCTTCTGAATGTGATCGGGAATGCCGTCTATGCCGTGGATTGAGCCTTTGTCCGCAATCCTCTTCATCAGCTCGTCCGAGTAGAAACCCTCCTTCATCGCCCTCTCCTTGAACAGAGGGTTGACCTCGATTAGCTTGTCGTTGTCCATGACCGTCCGGACGAAGGACACGGCGAAAAGCGGCTCGATCCCGCTGGAGCAGCCAGCGATGATGCTAATCGTACCAGTGGGTGCTATCGTCGTCGTGGTCGCATTCCGCACTCTCTTCCCGCCAGGAACGTCGAAGACGCTCCCATTGAAGTTCGGGAACACACCACGCGTCTTCGCGAGCTGCACGGATGCCTTCCTGGACTCCGTCTCGATGAAGCTCATGACCTTCTCCGCTACATCTGTCGCTTCCTTGGAATCGTACCGAATCCCGAGCTTGATGAGCAGGTCGGCGAAGCCCATGACGCCGAGGCCAATCTTCCTATTCCCCTTAGTCATCTCTTCAATCTTCTTCAGCGGATAGTTGTTCATGTCGATGACGTTGTCAAGGAAGTGAACGGCCTTGTAAATGATGTCCTTGAGGTTGTCCCAGTCAATCTCACCGTTGACGACCATCCTCGAGAGGTTAATCGATCCAAGATTACAGGATTCGTACGGGAGCAACGGCTGTTCGCCGCATGGATTCGTGCTCTCTATCATACCCAGCTTCGGCGTGGGATTGCCCTCGTTCAATCGGTCGAGGAAGACAATCCCTGGCTCCCCATTGGTCCAGGCCATGTCAACTACGAGGTCAAAGACCTCCTTCGCCCTCAACTTCCCGACCACCTTGCGGTTTCGTGGATTGATGAGGCCATACTCATCGTCCCCCTGCAGGGCGTCCATGAAGTCTTTTGTCAAGCCGACGGAGATATTGAAGTTGGTTATCGCCATATTGTCCCCTTTGCATGTGATGAACTCGAGTATGTCGGGGTGATCCGCGCGGAGTATCGCCATGTTGGCGCCGCGGCGGGTCCCTCCCTGCTTCACCGCCTCCGTGGCGGCATTGAAGACCTCCATGAAGGAAACGGGCCCGCTCGAGACCCCCTTGGTGGAGAGGACCACATCGTTCTTCGGGCGTAGCCCCGAGAAGGAGAATCCGGTACCGCCCCCGCTTTTGTGTATGAGGGCCGTATCCTTGAGTGCCTGAAAGATGCTCTCCATCGAGTCCTCAATCGGCAACACGAAACACGCAGATAGCTGTTGCAACTCGCGCCCGGCGTTCATGAGGGTCGGAGAGTTGGGCACGAACTCGAGACTGGTCATCATCCTGCAGAATCCTCTCGCTGTCTTTTCGATGTCCGCATGCTCGTCGTAGAGCCCGTCCGCCTGAGCGATGTTCTGCGCCACTCTAACGTACATCTCCTGTGGAGTCTCGATTATTTCCCCGGCATCGTTCTTCTTCAGGTACCTCTTTTCCAGAACGGCGATGGCATTGTCCGTGAGCTCCACCATAGGACCCCATACACCTCTCTTCTGGGCCTCGGGAACATCGGATGAACTTGAGTGAACCATCTCCATGCTGGAAGCATCTCCTCGATAAATAGCGGTCCGAAAACCTCTGTGAGAGTATATGCAATATTATGATAAAAGGGTTTTGAGGTTTGGGGGGGCTCTAGCACTCTTCCAAACACAATTCTGTTCACACGCGATGAGTTCCGATATATGGATTTCAGGATCTATCTCTCACGGGGACCCCTCCATTTCCTGTGGAGACAGGACTGACCTTCCCGCTCAAATCAGGAGGATGGGTGTACTGCCGTTGCATTTAAGGATGACAAACTGGTTTTACTCCTTCAGTGAGAGAAGATTATCTTCTAATGTTCAACTCTTCTTTCTTCTCTTGCAACCTCTCTCTGTGTCCTTCCGTCAGGTTGTAGGCAAGCTCCTCGATCCTGTCCTGGCTCCTGATGAATGTTGCCTTACTTTTTGTGTCCATCAGTTTCTCAAACTCCCTTGACATCTTGAGCGTTGCACCGAAGTAGAAAACAGCTACTAGTAACATTATAGGTGCAATGACGTCCAACCACACTAGCCAACCTCCGACATCCTTGTGGACGCGTCTCAGGAGGTCAGGACTCTGGTCAGGAAAGAAATTGGCCGTGATTACGATGATTGTAAGGAATAATCCAAGTATAAGGAATAGGGCGGATATCTCGAGTTTGAACTCTTGTAGGAACTTAACCATCTAAGTGGGAGAACTGGTACTCCATAGAAAAAGATTGTCGTAAGGCCCCCGCTCCAACTCCAGTGGAAACGGAGGGGTCTCCCTATACGAAAGGTTTATTCTCTGGGTGAACATCTGAAACCCAATGCGTGACAGCTTTGGAAGATGTGTCACAAGCCTCAGACTGTCCGTCACCGCGCAATGCAATCAAAGATGCTTCTATTGTCATCATGAGGGGCAGTCTCCATCAGATGCGCAGATGACCACTGCAGATATCCGCAAACTATTTGAGATTGCGAGTGCCGCGGGAATCCGGAAGCTCAAGATTACAGGAGGGGAACCCCTCATCCGGGAGGACATAATCAACCTCGTTCGAATGGGATCGAACACTTTCGATGAGGTCTCCATGACCACAAATGGCGTGCTCCTTGCGTCCCACGCACGGGATTTAGGAGAGGCGGGGTTGGACAGGATAAACGTGAGTCTGGACACACTGGATCCGAAGCTGTACGAGTCAATTACTGGATCGAACGAGATAGACAGAGTCGTTCAAGGAATCGACAAGGCTCTTCAGGTGGGCCTCGAACCCCTCAAGATAAACACGGTCCTACTCAACGGGGTGAATGTCTCACACCTGCCAAAACTTCTCGATTTCGCGGCCTCGAGAGGGGCAACTCTCCAACTGATTGAGCTGAACCTCGTAAACGGGAGTGGTGGTGAGACGCTTAGGAAATACTTCTGCCCGCTTCGTGAGATTGAGAAGTGGTTCGCAGCGCGAGCGATGCGCGTGGAGAAGAACGAGCTTCATGATCGAAACAAGTACGCAATCCCCTTCAACGGCTCCACGGTTAGTGTGGAAATCGTCAGGTCTTTGGGAAGGGAGAGCTTCTGCATGAACTGCACCCGCATCAGGGTAACCTCAAACGGTATGCTGAAACCCTGTCTGATGACGAGGGATGGGATGACAGACTTTCTTTCCCCCCTCCGGGTAGGGGCCTCGGATGGCGAGCTGCTGGCTCTGTTTGAGGAAGCGATTAGAAGTCGGAGGCCTTATTGGGTGGCCAAATGAGAATTCGGTTGAAGTTGTTTGCGACCTTCCGCGAGGTCGTTGGCGAAAGGGACATTGTGATGGAAGTCGAAGCACGCTCAACGGTGGAGGATGTCGTGACCGAGCTGTTGGGCACGTATCCAAAGCTGAAGGTGCACAAGGATTCCATGATATACTCCGTCAACAAGGAATATGCCGATTCCAGTGAAACGCTCAGCGACGGGGATGAGGTGGGAATCCTTCCGCCTGTGACCGGTGGTTGATTGATATCCATTCAGAAAGAGGACATCTCTCCCGAGGAGATAATCAACGCGTTGAAGGTCCCCGAAGCGGGGGCGGTAGTGAGCTTCCTTGGCGTCGTGAGGAAGGATCCGAATGTCACCTTGGGACTCGAGGTCGAAGCGTATGAGGGGATGGTCCTGAGAAAACTGAGGGAAGTACAGAACGCTGCCAAGGAGCGATTCCAGATCCAGGACATCGCTATCGTCCACAGAATCGGAAGAATCGCCGTCGGCGGCAACATCACATTCATCGCCTCATCCGCTGCGCATAGGTCCGACGCCTTTGCCGCGACGAAGTGGGCGCTGGAAGAGGTGAAGAAGACCGTTCCGTTGTGGAAGAAGGAGATCTAGATGGGCGGGATGATTGATATCCAAGACAAGAGCAGTACAGACCGCGAAGCTGTTTCGGAGGGCTTTCTGCTCCTTGGGGAGAAGACGCTCGAGGCGATTCGGGCGGGCCGGACGAAGAAGGGCGACCCACTTAAGACCAGCGAGGTGGCCGCTATCCAGGCGGTCAAGAACACGCCGAGCCTCATACCGTTCTGTCATCCAATCCCCCTCACGAACGTGGCGGTGGAGCTCGAGGTCTTGGACGAGAGGGTGCGGTGCGAGTGCCGGGTGAAGGCCCACTACAAGACCGGAGTTGAGATGGAGTCTCTGGTCGGGGTCAGTGTGGCTCTCCTCACATTCTGGGACATGGTGAAGTATCTGGAGAAAGATGAAGCGGGGCAGTATCCTCACACGAGGATTGAGGATGTAAGAGTGGTCTCAAAGGTGAAGTAATGGGTCTCGAGGAGCACAGAAAGAAGGGCCCAGAGAGGGTCAGATGCGCCGTCATCGTTACGAGCGACACCAGAGAAGTCGAGACGGACAAGTCGGGCAGCACGATAACACAACTCCTCCAAGATGCCGGCCACGAGATAAGCGATTACAGAATCGTGCCAAACGACGCGGCGGCACTCACTGATGCTTTGGAATCGACCATGAAGACCTCACAGGCCATCATAATCAGCGGCGGAACCGGAGTCTCCAAGGGAGACATCACCGTTGATGTCGTCGAGCCTCTTTTCGAGAGGAGGCTGAGCGGCTTCGGTGAGCTCTTTCGGCATCTCAGCTACGACGAGATAGGCTCCGCCACAATCGTGAGCAGAGCGGTCGCTGGCACGATCGGGACCCAGGTCATCTTCTGCCTGCCAGGCTCAGAGGGCGCGGTTAAGTTGGCGATGAAGGAACTCATCCTGCCCGAGATATCACACATCGTGGGAGAGCTCGAGAAATGATGCGACCTTTCAGGAAGCTGTTGTCTTTCGAGGACGCCAAGGTCATCATGCTCGAGAGCGTCGGGCGAATCGAAAGGAAGGAAGAACTGCCCATCAGAGACATTGGCGGGCGGGTCCTCGCTCAGGAGATCATTTCGGAGATGGACGTCCCGCCCTTTGACCGGTCGGCCATGGACGGGTTTGCCGTCAGGGCAAAGGACACGTTCTCGGCGGGGAAGTTCGAACCAGTGGAACTCCGCGTCGTGGGGAAGTCGCTAGCGGGGCATCCCTCTGGCGCGGTCGTGAAGAACGAGGAGTGCATCGAGATCGCGACCGGCGCCAAGCTTCCCGAAGGGGCAAATGCGGTCGTCAAGGTGGAGAATACTGAGGTCACTGAGAACATCGTCAAGATTTTCACACCTGTCCATCCCGGTCAGGACGTTTCCAAGAGGGGCGAGGACATCAGGACGGGTCATAGCGTCTTGAAGCTTGGGGCATATTTGGATCCATCAAACGTTGGCGTGGTCGCGGCTCTGGGAATCGAGACATTGAGCGTCTTTGAGCGGCCGACCGTCGCCATAATCCCGACCGGGGCCGAAGTCGCGCCGCCCGGAGCGGATTTGCAGGAGGGCCAGGTGTTTGATATCAACACGTACACGCTATCTCAGGTCGCTCTCTTGAGCGGCTGCTCGCCCAAGCCCCGGGGGATCGTGTTGGACGAACACGAGGCGTTACAGAAGGCCCTCGACGGAGCGCTATCCGAAGACCTCGTCCTCTTCTCTGGCGGGAGCTCCGT
>JAGMCJ010000196.1 GCA_023129265.1 Thermoplasmata archaeon
CCCGCCCGAGAACGAGCGCCACCTGGACGTCCCGATTTCCAGGCGGGTCGTCTCGTCCCTCGGCAGGCTCCAGCTGCTCACGGTCAAAATCGAGGCGGAAAAGGCGGTACCAGTCTACAAGGAATCCGGAGCTATCACCAGTCTCGCGGATGCGGACGGCTACATAGAGATTCCGATTAGCACCGAGCTCGTCGAGAAGGGAGAGCTCGTTCACGTGAAGCTGTTCAGGCCAGTCTGACCCACTTTAGCGGGCGTTTCCGAGGGCACTTGACTTTCTCCTTCACCTCGATTATTGTGGCCTTCTGGCGGTCCTTCAGCCCCAGAGGATGACAGAGCCGATAGTGCTCGCAACCGATTTCCCCGCACTTCGGGAACTCGAGCGTCACCGTAGAGCCCTCAACGGCGGACTTCACACTGACGACGGCATCGACCGGAACGGTCTCCACCTCAACGACCCGTACGCCGTCCTCGTGAACCCGGCAGCTGTGGTGCAACCTCCTTACAGAACTGATCCGATATCTCTTCCCCTCTTCGAGGTTGAAGCAGACTCCCTTGAGCCTGCAATCCTTGCATTCAGAGAGGGGCCCAGTGTACACGAACTCGTTTCCTTCTTTAACCTGCCTTTCGCCGATGAGAGTGACTAGGACCATTACGTACACCCCTTTTTAGATCACTTTCGTGATCGAGGCCAGATGTTCTGCGGCCTCGTGGGTCAGCCCTTCGTCGCCGAGGATTGTGTATCTCTCCTTGTTGATTTCGTGGGCGTGAATCAAAGCCTCAATTATCTCGTCGTCCGTAACTCCGAGACTCCGGGCGGTCGTAGGTGCGCCGATTGTAAGCAGCGCCTCTCGAATCCTTTCCCAATCCCCGCCGTGAAGGTACATCATCATGATCGTTCCCACGCCGCACTGTTCGCCGTGCAGTCCGGGCTTTTCTGCTAACATGTCCAGGGCGTGGGAGAACTTGTGTTCTGACCCGCTTGCGGGACGTGAACTTCCCGCAATGCTCATTGCGACGCCGGAGGACACCAGCGCCTTAGCAACAAACCAGGCGGACTCCTCCAACCTGGGTTTGATTGATCCTGCATTCTCGATAAGAAGACTGGCGGTCATCCTGGACAGGGAGGCCGCATAGCTGCTGAAGTACTCGTTCTTCAGCTTTCTCGCCAGTATCCAGTCCTTCACCGCCGTGGAGTTGGATATGATGTCCCCGCAACCGGCCGCCAGGAGCTTGTAAGGGGACTCTGCCAGAATCGCAGTGTCCATAATGACCGCCAGGGGCGTGCGGGCTGCGACAGACATCCTTCCACTCTCACTGCTGAGTGAGCCTCTTGATGAAACGATGCCATCATGGGAGGCCGCCGTGGCAACGCTCAGGAAGGGCAGGCCAACCTTGTTCGAGGAGCACTTCGCCACGTCAATAGGTCTGCCCCCGCCCACACCGAGCACGAAATCGAAGCCACCGCCCTTCAAGCGATCCGCCGTCGAGTCAACAATATCCACGGAGGCGTCCTCGACCACATGATGTTCGACCGAGAAATCCTCTCCCTGAAGTGTCTCGGCGACTTTGTTTCCGGCTATCTCCTTAGTGGTGGGGTCGCAGACGATTAGGGCCTTATTTCCCATCTTCAACTCAGCGCACACGCTTCCGACATCGAGAATCGCATCGTGCCCGATGACGACCTTCCTAGGCAACTCCATGGCCTTGGATTTCGTGAAGTCCTCTACGCTGTTCGTGTGGTGCGCTGACAAATCGTTCTCTCCATGGACGCTTCCAGAAGCTGTTAATGATTCTCCGACTATTTAAAAATGACCAACTCAATCTCAGGTGGCCAGACACACGGAGGGAGTGCTCGCTACGAGCGAGAACCCAAGGGAGGGCCACTTATGGATAATTGCTCTCGAGAAGCTCCTAGTCTTTGGTTTCCTGCTCCAGAATCTCGAGACAACATTTAAAAGCTGGACGTTCTCTTGACTCTAATGATGCGACTGCTAGCAGCTTCGATGCCCAACCTACTGGTGGTCACTGGGAGAAAGGCCACCAACTCACGCCGAGCGGAGGAGGAGTTCCTTCGAGGCAATATCCTGTGTGACGAAAGGGACTATCGCGAGGCAGTGGCTCACTACGACCAGGCGATTGACCTCGGTTTTGATGACGAGGTCGTCTTTAACAACAAGGGCGTGGCATTGGACTCTTTGGGCGAGCACAAGGCAGCGCTTGACTGCTATAAGCGGGCGGTGTCCCTGAACCCGGAATACGAGATCGCATGGTACAACATGGGCAACGCACATTCATATCTGAACGCCTACGACGATGCGGTCAAGTGCTACGATAAGGCTCTCAGCATCGACCCCGACTACAAGCTGGCGAGGTATGACAAGGGGCTGGCGCTTGCCCAGGCGGGAAAGGTCAGGCGGGCGATAGACGTCTATAACCAGATAGTGAAGGAGGATCCAAGCGACAAGGTGGCTTGGTTTCGCAAGGCGGCGCTTCTCGAGGACTTTGGGCAGTTCGAGAAGGCCAAGGAGGCCTACGAGATTGCGGTTGAGATTGACCCTGACTTTGCCGATGCCTGGAACGGGATGGGCAACGCCCTTTACGCCCTTGAAAGGTATGAAGAGGCGATAGACAGCTATGACAAGGCCCTGGAGATGGACCCCACGAACGCCGAGGCCTGGAACAACAAGGGCTTCACATTCTTCATGCTGGGGATCTTCGATGAGGCGCTGAAATGCTACGATGAAGCGTTGGAGATTAGGCCGGACTACAAGCACGCCTGGTATAACAAGGGCTACACCTATCACGGGATGGACGAACTGGAGAGGGCCATCGAATGTTACCAGAGGGCCCTTGAAATGGACAGGGACGATGAGGTCCTCTGGAACAACATCGGGAACGCATACTACAACCTGGGCAGTTATGAGGAGTCCATCCCCTACTTCTTCGAGGCAATCCGGGTCAACGCGGACTACGAGATAGCGTGGAACAACATAGGCAACGCGCTGAACAAGATGAGGAGATACGATGAGAGCATGGAATACCACGACAAATCGCTCAAGATAAAGCCGGATTTCGACTACGCACTGTACGCGAAAGGGTACTCCATGGCTAAGGAAGGCAAGCTGGAGGAAGGCCTCGAGCTGATCGATCAGTCCCTGGAGCTTAACCCGAACTATGATCACGCGTGGCTCGCAAAGGCGGAGGTTCTCCTCGATATGAGCCGCCTAGAGGAAGCAAGAGACGCGCTCAACAACTCGCTCATTCTCAATCCAGCCTTCGACGAGGCCTGGATTCTCAGAGGTGAGGTTATGGCCAGAATGGGCAACTATGACGAGGCGGATTTCTGCTTCTCCGAGGCTCTTCGCTGCCTGGACCTCGCGATCGGGGCGGAACAGCACACGCGCCATGCGCTCCTGGAAAAGGGGAAGCTGCTTCACAGACTTGGAATGTATGAAGAGGCGATCGTATGTTTCGACTCACTCTTGGAAATTAGGGAGGACAGGGAGGCCTACGAGTGGAAGGCCAAAGTTCTCACAGACCTGGGAGATCTTGACAACGTCGTTTCCACCTGTGAGAAGGCAATCGACAGCGACATCGAGTCCCCGGAAGTGCTCCGTGCATTGGCGACAGCCCTTGAGATGCTTGACCGAAAGGAGGAGTCCCTTGACGCGTGCGAGCGTCTGCTGAAGGAAGAGGCTTCTGAGGATATGCTGTTGCTGAAAGCCAGGCTCCTCGCTGACCTGGGGCGATTCGGTGAGGCGATTGAGGCCGCGAACGTTGCTGTGAGCATCGACCCGAAGCACATGTCGGTCAGGTCCTACGTGCTTGAGAAGAGAGGGGATCTAGCGGGGGCGGTGGAAGCCCTCGACAAAGCCCTTCGCATCGACGCGAAGAACGACCTCCTGTGGTATCGAAGAGCCTCCCTTCTTGGCAGGACGGAGAGATTCAAGGAGGCTCTGCGTTCGCTGGACATAGCCATCGGGTTGAATGGTGATTCTGAGGTGTACTGGACGGAGAAGGGAGAACTTCTGACGAAGTTGGGGAAAAGCGAGAAGGCACTCGATTACTTCGATTCCGCCATTGCCATCAATGAGGGTTACGCCGATGCTTGGCATCGTAAGGGAGAGGTGTTGAACGCCCTTGGAAGAAAGAAGGCCGCCAACGCGTGTGTTCGCCGAGCGGTGAGCCTAGACACGGATCTTGGCAGGGCTGGTGAGGACGAGAAGGGGGGATAGGGCGTGCGAGCTCAGTCCCACATGATAATTGAGGCGTTATCTTTTTAACGCCAATCCATGATTGGACGGACGTACCATAATGACACCAACCGAAGTCTCCGACATTCCCAGGTCCAGGATCGCTAGAGACAGGATTCTCTTCTATCTCGGCATGGTGCTCATCGTCGTTGGGGGTCCAGTCCTCTCTCTCGGCTCCCTTGCTCACGACAGGTACAGCATCCCTGTCATCGGTGAGGCGTACGACGCATTTGGCTGGTTGAACACGTCATTCCTCATTGGCGGCATTGTGGTCCTTATCATTGGCATCGCGCTGGTCACTCTCTCTCTGCGCGGAGGGTTCATTGTTGGCTACCGAGGTCCGGAGGAGCTCTCATGAACAAGAAGGCCTACCTCTCGCATCCGTCTTCGAAGAAGGAGAGTGCATCGTCGGGAATGGATGGTAGGAGAGGCCTCGTGAACGGGGGCGCGTCGAGACGCGGAATGAATGGCCTCGTGAACGGGGGCGCGTCGAGACGCGGAATGAATGGCCTCGTGAACGGGAACGGTCTTGTGAATGGCGGCGCGCTCACCGCCGCCAAGGGGAAAGTCAATGGAAATGGCCTCGTCAATGGGGTAGGCTACACAAACGGGCACATGAAGCTCCCCTTGAAGAAGAACAGGTTCGGTGTCATATTCCAAAGAGACTTCAAAGTCGGCCTTAGCGTGGTCGTGTTCTTCCTTTTGATCTTCCCCGCCGTCGTGGTGATTCTGGAAACGGAGGAGTACGTTCCGCCGATCAGGATAGATTCAAGATTCGAGGACTGGGACGAGGTTCCGAGGTTCGGCGACGCACAGGTCGTGTACAACGACAATGTGAACATATGGAAGTACTCCACGGTCTTTGACGACAACCACGTCTACTTCTACATCGAGGTCGCCGCCAAGGTCTTTGACGACCCCGACGGCGTCGATGGGTTCTACGTATTCATAGATGAGGACAGGACCTCCTCGAGCGGGTACCGTGTGCGCGACATAGGGGCGGATTTCATGATCGAGATATCCGGGGGCGATAGGGAGGTCTTCGGGTCCAGGTTCTCCGTCTTCAGAGGAACGGAATACAACTGGTCGGCGTGGGAGGTCGCAGGTAGCGCTACTGTCGGCCTGAGCGAGTCCAAGATGGAGGTCGGCATCTTTTCAATGGATATTGACGGGGATTTCGATGCTCTAATCTATGCTACGGACTTCGAAGGGAGCGAGTGCTTCACGTCCGTCAAGTTCGGGCCCAAGCTCACATCCTTGGTCGTCACACAGTCCAGCGACCAGCTGCTCGGGGTCGGAACCGAACCTTTCCTCCGGCTGGACTTCTCGGCCCTCGGCGGGGACGTGACCGTTGAATGGTTGGATATCACAGGGACTGGAAACATCTCGATCCAGCCCTTCAGCTTTCTCCCGCTCGTGGTGGAGGCTGGGAGAACCTACACTGAGTACGTTCATGTGGACACCTCAGCGGCGACACTGGAGGACTTTGGGGAACTCGAGCTCGTGGGAGTAGATGCCCGCAATCTGGACGGTGAGAGTGTCCCTGTGACGATTAAGGGTCAGCCAGCGAGAGCCTACATTGGCGGGAAGCCAGCGGGGAAAAGGATAGACGGGTTGTTCGGCGACTGGATTATCAGGAGTTTTGATGGAACAGATGATGATCTGGTGAACAAGAACGTGGACATCATAGAGTACTCTGCGGACAAGGACGATGCCTTCGCCTATTTCTATCTGAAGACCCAGGGGACCATTCTCGGAGGCTCGACGGTGCCTCAGGCTAAGTCCAGAGCGGGGGGCGGGGAAGGCCCGCCGAACGGGGTCATACTCGTGCCGCGCGAAGCGACGGGACAGGACGTCACCAGGATCTACATAGACAGTAACTCGTCCGACTGGTTCGGCTACTACTCCAGTGGGGTACGCTACGATTACCTGATTGAGATAAGAGGGAAGTACGGCAAGGTCAATCCACAACTGAGCCTCCTCCACAAATGGGACGGTGAGAGGTTCATCGATTGGTCCACGATACTGGTGAGGAAGAACGCCCATCAACTGGAGTGCTCAGCGCCTCTGGCAAGCCTCGTACCGCTTAACGACTCGAACATACTCTTCGTCACGACTGACTGGAGCGGGGAGGGGGACACGATAGGAGAGCCGACGGATTGGCTCACGAGGAGCGGAACGAGGAGCATAATCCTCGTGGAAGAGACATCGGATTCACTTTCGAACACGGCCTTCTCGAGCCAGAGAAAGCTGTTCTATGACGGATCATACTACTGGAGTTTCTACTATAACGCTACACTGGGCAACATCTCTTACGAGTACAGCTCGGACGGATTGACCTGGACGGATACGCCAGGCTACTTCCCCATAGGGGATGCGCAGTATGCCTCGATCTGGTACAACTCAAGTGACTCAATGGTGTACGCAGTTGCGGACAACGACACCGCCACAAAGAACGTCACGGTGGCCAACGGAACCATTTCCGGGACAACGATAGTGTGGGACACCGCGGTCGTCGAGGTCTCGGGACTGAACGAGAATTACAAGGTTGCCTATATCACCGTCAACTCATCGGGATATGTCTGGATTGCTGCAACGACGAACAACTCCGCGAACGGGTACAATATCAACGTCACATACACGGACGACCCCGAGGACATCAGTGCATGGGGTACATCCCAAATTATGCGATCATCGGACGTCTCAAACGAACACATCTACCCCATCGTGCTCCCGCTGAGCAGCACGGACATGTACGTGCTCTGGTATGCTGACGGATACTTGGAGGGGAGAAAACATAACTCCAGCGGTTGGCAGGGAGTGGACAGCATAGACACTACAAGTGGCGGGTCCTCAGACAAGGGTCCCTCGGCCGTCGTCGATTCGGAGGAGATTCATATGGTTTACATCGACAGCTCCGGGTATGCGAAATACGCGAATTACACGGAAAGCTGGTCAACGACCACACTCAACTCGACGGACTCGGGAAGGTCACCGACGATTACTCTCGACAGCAGCTCATCCTACCTATATGCACTGTGGATTAACTCGTCCAATCAGATAACTGGCAACTACTCGACAGATGGTGGAACGTCCTGGAACGCCATGACTGGCATAACGACGAATCCAGACGTCAAGGGGAACCTAACGTCCATCTATTCCTGCAATCTCAACGACATTGCCTGGGAGTTCGACTCCTCAACGCAAATCAAGTTCGAGCCCATCCCCGAGTTCACTGATGTGATGGTCCCAATCGCATCAGTCGCGATTCTTGTCCTATTCTGGAGGAGGAGAAACCACGAAGGCGAGGCCGAGGAAGAGGCATAGGCTTCGCCGAAAGGAAGTGCGGAGGATCGTGGAGGATACCGAGCGGGTCCTGGGGTGTCAGGTCTTCTCGGATTCCGACAGCATCGACGTAGCGAGCCTCAAGACCATGGACATCGTGTATGTCGACGGAAAGGTTCTCGGAATGATTGTCGATGGGCGGTCCTTCCTCTCCGTGCGCGGGCTGCTCGAGTACGGCCCACGCAACAGGTTCGTGACCGTGGACATGGGTGCCGTCAAGTTCGTGTACAACGGGGCCGACGTCATGGCGCCCGGTGTTGTCGATGCGGATCCATCGATTTCGGAAGGCGACCTCGCTTGGGTGAGGGACGAGAGGAACCTCCAACCCCTCGCAGTCGGAGTCGCGCTGATGAGCGGCAATGAGATGGTGTCCGAGAACAAAGGAAAGGCGCTGAAGTCCCTTCACCACGTAGGCGACGCCATCTGGAAGATGGACGAGGACTAGGCCCAGTACGGTTTCTTGATGTACTTATAGGCGGAAATCGCTGCCGTGGCGGCCTCCCCGCAGCCTGTCACGATTCTCTTATCTTTGCCGGGATAGGCGACTATGTCCCCGCAGGCGAAGACTCCTTCCATGGAGGTCCTCATGTCGGGGGTCACCACTATCGACTTCTTTTCCAGGTCTATGCCCCAATCCTGCACGTTCTCAAGTTTCGGAGAGAACCCTATGTTGATGATGACAACCTCTAGCGGGAGCGTTGTGTCCTCTTCCGTCTGATTGTTGAAGACCACAGCCTCGGTGAGGACGTTGTCACCGCGGATTTCCTTCACCTCCGTGTTGAAGAGGACCTCTATCGAAGACTTCTCAATAGCCTCAACGTTTGTCTCCATCGCCCTGAACATGTTCTTTCTGTGCGCCAGATATACCTTGTCCGCGACATCAACCAGGCTGAGCGCCATCTCGAGGGCTGTGTCTCCCCCGCCGATGAAGAGGACGCGCTTGCCGGTGAACAGCTCCGCGCTTCTGATGCGATAATAGACGCCCTTCTCGTAGAACTCCTCCTCCCCCGGGACGCCCAGCTTCCTGGGCTCGAAAAGCCCCATGCCCAATGCCAGGATGACCGTTTTCGACTCGTACTCACCCTTGTCGGTCGTGATTGACAAACCCTCTTCTGTCCTCTTGAGGATTTTCACTTCCTCGTTCTCGTGGATATCGCATCCGCTTTCTCTCGCATGGTCGATCAATAGCTCTGCGAGCTTCCTCGCTTCTATATGATGGTGGGATGGGTAGTCGTGGATGACCTTAGTTGGGTAGAGGAATTTGAGTTGCCCCCCCGCCACCTTGGCATCCAGGACCAATGTGCTCAGTTTCCTCGACGTGGCAAAAATCCCGGCGGTGAGTCCCGCTGGACCTGCACCGACGATTATCGTATCATACATGGTTCTGCCAGAAGCAGATAGGCTCTCTTAAGGGTTTTGATTATTGGCTCCAGTTCTCAAGGCTGTGGGATATGACTAAATATCGAAGCGAAGTTTTGCATCGCGCATGACGATCGCATCCTACGACGAGGCTGATCACGATGAAGTATTGGCAATGAACCTCCAGGCCTTCGGTTGGCCCATTACAGAGGCAGCGGTCAAGAGATATCTGAAGCACGACGAGCGCTGGATGGACATTGTCGGTGTGTATGCGATTGAACGGGGGAAAACGATTGGACAAGTCCTTCCTCTGAAGATACGGACGAAGACCAGCGAGGGCGAGGAGACCGTTGGAGGAATCGCCGGGGTCACGGTCACCCCCAATAAGGCACGGAAGGGAATCGCCACATCTCTCATGAAGGCGGCTCATGACATACTTCGGGAGAATGACATACGCATAAGTTTCCTCTTGACCACCGAATTCCTCGTTGCCTACGGCCTATACCGTAAGCTCGGCTACTTCGACGCCAGTTCCTTCTCCGCCGCCCAGAAGCTCGTCAAAGTCGCTAGGAAACCGAAGGACGTGGTCTTGCGCCCCTACCGCAAGAAGGACTGGAGGAGAACCGACAGGATCTA
>JAGMCJ010000197.1 GCA_023129265.1 Thermoplasmata archaeon
TGATTTTGCCTCAGATGCCTATCTGGACCTCTTCTTGAGCCAACTCGCGACCTTGGGCCACACTTCCCTGTGTGATCTCCCGCCAACGGACAACCCTACGTGTCCGGTGTTGCAGCTGATTGAGTCCTTCTCCTTTGAGGATACGTGCTCCAGTAATGCTTCCGTGGACTCAGGTGGCGCTATGTGGTCTCTCATGCCTGTTATCGTAAGAACGGGCATGTGAATCTTCCCAAGATCCACTCTTCTCCCGCAAATCCTCAACTCGCCAGAGGTCAACTGATTCTGCTGATACCATTTCTCTATGAGGTCCACGTAGAAGGCACCTGTCATCGGAATGCCATCGTGAATCCACTTCTCCATGCGGAAGAAGGTCTCCGTGAACTCCTCGTTGTCTGCGTTCTCCCAAAGGTTCAGATACTTGAGGTGAAGATTCCCCACGGGGTCGAGGTACTTGAACGTCCACGTGAAGAGCTCCATTGGGACGATTCCGAAGGCATCCGCTAGTTTGCTTGCATCGAGGTACTCTTCGCTAGTCCACATGTGAAGGAAGGAACCACCACAGTGGAACTCTATGGGAGCTGCCATTATGACCAGATTCTGTATCTTCTCGGGATGTATCGAGGCGTATATGCTCGCAAGGGTTCCTCCAATGCAGTATCCCATCAACGATATCTTCTCGAGTTCTTGGCTCTCCAGAATCCAGTCGACAACATCATTCAGGTAGCCTTCCACATAGTCCTCCGTGCAGAGGTGCCTGTCTTCCTCTCCTGGTGATCCCCAATAGATCAAGTAAACGTCGATGCCCTTATTCAGCAGGGACTCGACAACGCTCCGTTTCGGCTCAAGGTCCAAGATGTACGGCTTGTTCAGGAGCGCATAAACGATGAGCAGAGGAGGTCTAGCTCGCTTTTTTCTGACTGGACGATAGTGGTGCAGTTCCACCTTGTCCTTCCTCCAGACGACCTCCTTGGGGGTCGTTCCCACGTCGACATCCAAAGGTGGCCACGGCAACTGAAGAGAATATGGCCAGCTCCGGGCTTCTTCTCCCCGCCAACCTGCCAGTTCATCTCTTTCTGCTGCCAAGGTGGGATTCCCCTCCCTTTTCCGTTGACTTTGACATCTTTTCCACTTGCTTCCTCAACTCATACACTTCCTTGCGTATCTCCGACATTTCCCCACCAGTGACGAGTCCCATCGATTTCAGCGATTGGTCCTGGGCATCCTGCAGGAGGATTTTCGAATCAAGGAAGGCATCTAGATTCTTCGCGTAGAAGCGCAGGACGGAGGGCGTTCCAAGTATCTCTTCAACCATCTTGGAGTATCGCCGTGCGAATTCACGATACTTCTCTCGAGACGTCGCGTCCTCTTGGTTCGGGAAACCTTCGAGGTCCTCCATCATTCTGCTGAGGTGCTCTCTCGCTATCCTGGCAACATCCGCACTGGCTTCCGCGGAGCTCTCACAGTGATCCCGCGCCTTCTCCAGAGCCTCCATGTTTTCCGTCATCATGAGCTCCCAATCAATGAGTGATCCACTCCAGTTGCCTGCCTTCTTGGGTTCTCCGTGCTTACTGTCGCTCATTGGCATACACCTGCAAGAACGAGCCGA
>JAGMCJ010000198.1 GCA_023129265.1 Thermoplasmata archaeon
AGTCAGAAGGGTGACACGGACATCTATCTCAGGATACATAGTTGCGATTGGTGGAACGATCCTGACAACCTGGGTCCAGTGACAACTGTGGTAGCTTCCAATCCGAACCCGCTCAACCTCTCCGCGTACGACCAGTTCCTCTTGACGGCGAATGTGGACGACGTGAGCACCGGTTACAACAACATCAGTGCAGCGGAGTACTTCCTCCAAGAAGCAAGACCTGCGCCCGCGCAGTACGGTACTGGAACCGCGATGAGTCCGGCCGATGGGGCATTTGACAATCCCATAGAGGGCGTGTCGGCCGTTGTCGATGTTCCTGTTACTTGGCTTCTTGGACAGTGCAAGAGGGTCTGGGTTCATGGTCAGGATGCCCTGGGCTACTGGGGAGATTCCGAATACGTGGAGATCTGTTTGACCGCTGTGGGCGCACAGAGGCCTGCGATGCCGATAATGACCGATGCTCTACTCGCACCGACTCTCGCCAACGTGACGCTCAACTGGGACGCTTCTCCTGACGATCTGACGGGAGACATCATAAACTACACAATCTATAGAGCAACAGATTATCTCGGACCATATCAGTATGTGGACGACGTCATTGCGACGCAGAGCCCCTCGTACACCTGGACCGACATCGGAACGGGCCACGGAGACCCCTTGAACTACTTCTACTGCGTCAGGGCGTTCGACGGCGTCCTTGAGTCGGAATGCCCGGACATCGGGGCCAAGTTCACGATGCCGCTCGCGGCGGGAGTGCACTTGATTTCCATACCTGTCAAGGCGTCAGACGCCAGCGTACCAAGCATCTTCCAGACAATCAGCGTTGCTAGGGTGTGGACGTATATTGCATCTGACACTGCGGATCCCTGGAAGACCTGGAGTTCGGTGAAGAAATACACGGATCTCCCAGCAATCGATATAACGATGGGTCTTTGGGTCGAGGTTTCCGTTGGTGGAGACCTGACCGTGGCCGGTCTGATACCGAGAGCTGTCAACGTGACCCTGGAGAAGGGCTGGAACCTCATCGGCGTGCCAACATTCCTTGGATTCATCGTCAGTGATACTGGCGCGACCGAGGCAGAAGGGTTTGATGGGGCTGCGCCACCCTACTATCTCAGGAAGATCAACCTGTCCGATTCGTTGGTCGCCGGGGAAGCCTACTGGATCTCCAAGAGTAACACTATCCCGTGGTCAATAGACAACTCGATTCCATAGCCTTAAGGCAGAGTCACCGATTCAGAATCGTGAAGCAGATAGTGCTCGTCGATTCGAAAGGAAGGAAGAGAATTGTCTCTCTCACTGGCGGTACGGTGAGGGTGGGTCAGCTCGGCGTTCTCGACACATCCAGAATCGATGAGAGCAGTCTTGGAAAGGTAATCAGCGTTGGCGATGCTGAGTTCCTCGTGCTGGAGCCGAGCCTCCTCGACAGGATCGAATCGATCAGGCGCAAGGCCCAGATAGTGCTTCCGAAGGATGCAGCGTCAATAGTGGTGAACTGCGACATAAGGTCCGGGTGCACCGTCGTCGAGGGCGGCACCGGCTCGGGCGCACTGACCATAGTTCTGGCCAACTTCGTTCGTCCTGACGGCAAGGTCATCTCGTACGAGACCAGGGAGGATTTCCGGAGAACGGCGGAGGAGAACGTGAAGAGGGCGGGAATGCTCGACGCTTGCTCCTTGAGAGAAGGAGATGTCATCAACGGTGTGGAGGAAACGAACGTCGATGCGTTTGTGCTGGACATACCGAACCCTTGGAAGGCCGTCGAATCGGCGTTTCGGACCCTCAGACCTGGGGGCCGCTTGGCATCCTACGTTCCGACGATGAACCAGGTGGAGAAAACGGTCCGCGAGCTGAGAAAGCGCCCTTTCATCGAAATCAGGACAATCGAGACGCTCGAAAGGGAGATTGTCGTCGGGGAAATGGGAACAAGGCCCAGCTTCAAGATGCTAGGTCATACGGGCTACCTGACGTTCGCGAGAAAGGTGGAGGTGCCTTTCCGACACAGCCGGGCACAACAGTGACTGGCTATGGCTCATGGAGACGGTGATTGTGATCATAGACTCATATGAGTTCGGCAGGATAGTCATCCGCGGGAAGGAGTATAGGAGCGACGTCATAGTCGACGAAGAAGGCGTCGAGGCCGATTGGTGGAGGAAGGAGGGACATGCACT
>JAGMCJ010000199.1 GCA_023129265.1 Thermoplasmata archaeon
AAGGGACCCGAGAGAGAGGTTCGACTCCATGGACGAGGTCTTCGCTGCGGCAGGAATCAAAATCTCAGGAAGCGGGCTGGAATCTGCGATCGCGGGGTCTCCGCTCCGAGTCTCTGGGGAGGACATCGAAGAGGCCAAGAAGCAAGTAATCCAGGAGACCGAGATAGAGATCGAAATAGAGGACACGGGAATACTCGTAAAAGCGGATGCCATCGGTTCTCTGGAGGCCATTTCGTTCGAGTTGAGACATGCAAAGATCCCCGTGAAGACCGCCGAGGTCGGAGATGTCTCCAAAAGGGATGTCGTATCTGCTGCCACCGTAGCCGATCCGCTGAAGAGGGTCATTTTCGCGTTCAACGTGGATGTCCTTCCAGACGCTAGAGAAGAGCTTGTCAGGACCGAGGTGAAGCTGCTGGAGGGGAACATCATCTACGGAATCCTGGAAGACTATCAGGCTTGGGCGGAGGAAATGGAACATGAACTTGAGCGGCAGCGACTCAGGACCATCACGCATCCTGGGAAAATCCTTCTGCTTCAGGATCATGTCTTCCGCGCGAGCAAGCCAGCGATCGTTGGAGTGCGGGTCCTTGCAGGTAGAATCCGGCAGGGAGTCGGCCTGCTCAGGGAGGATGGCAGGGTCATCGGCAAGATCAAGAGCCTCAGGAGCGGGGATGACAGTCTCAAGGAAGCTATCGCCGGCAGCGAGATCGCGATGGCGGTGGACGGCGTCACCGTGGGGAGACAGATGAGTCCAGGAGATGTTCTGTACGCAGACATCCCCGAGTCCGCGGCCAGGCAGCTGGATTCCATCGAGCTCAATCCGGATGAGAAGGAGATCCTCGAGCGGGTCAAGAGCATCAAGAGAGAGCAGGACCCTTTCTGGGGGATGTGATGACCGGATTGCACTGCAGAGACTGCGACAAGTGGTACGGTGCAGAGGATGACGAATTCGGACCGTGCATGATAAAGCACGTGCGCGGGGACAAGAAGTACGTCACGCACGGCAGTCACGAATGCGACGAAGGCTATGAGATGAGGGAATGAGAATCAGGCGGATGAACCCTGGAGACTTCTCGTTTGCCGTGTCTCTTACCGACGTGGAGGACTGGGCCTATGTCGAGGAGGATTTCGATAGACTGCTGGGCTACGAGCCCGAAGGGTGTTTCATCGCCGAGATCGAGAAGCAGCCAGTTGGTCTGACAACTGCGACCTCCTACGGACCTATGGCGTGGATTGGGAACGTAATCGTCGATGAAGAGTTCAGAGGAACAGGCATTGGGGCGCAGCTCGTTCGGACTGCAGTGGACTACCTTGCGAGCGTGGGCGTGAAGACCGTTCACCTGACGTCCTACGTGAGCACGATTCGGTTCTATGAGAGACTCGGCTTCAGACAGGAGTTCCCCGTTTCCACGATGTCGATTGCGACTGCGGGCTTCGATTCCCCTGATGTGGACGTAGCGAAGGAGACGGATCTCGAGCGGATTGCAGCGTTGGACGCTGCCTATCTTGGCGGGGACAGATCCAGGATCATCCGGCGGATGTGGAGGGACTTCCCCCGGCTGTTGCTGATGAACGACGTCCCTGCTGGTTATGTCATAGCCACATGCACAGAGAAGTGCTGCGAGATAGGCCCGCTCATAGTTGAATCGGGTAGCCCAGATGCCGCAGAGCAGCTCTTGAGAGGGATACTCGGCAGTGTCCTGGCGGACAGAGCTCGGATGTTCGTGCCTCACGCAAACCCGCGAGCAACGGAGCTCGTTGAATCGCTGGGGTTCGAGGAAGACTTCAGAACGATGCGGATGGTTCACGGCGAGGTCAACGAGGCGGAAAGGACAGAGGGCATCTACGCGCTTGGCGCCTTGGAGAAGGGATAGACCTCTCCATCGGATGCGGCCCAGTCCTGTCTCCAATCTCAGTTGTGATAATAGGGGAATAACCTTTAATAGACAATGTCAGACTGGATGGGAGCAGAAGGGATCACATGACTGGAGACAGGGTCAGAACACACATCCGTGGATTGGACGAGCAGCTGCAGGGCGGCGTTCCGAGAGGATCCGTTGTCCTGATCGCGGGAAAGCCTGGAACGATGAAATCCTCCGTCGCATTCAACATCCTATACCGAAACGCGAAGGAGAATCGGGGAGGCGCATACGTCACCCTTGAGCAGAGCAGGGAGAGCATGCTCGACAACATGGCTGGCATGGGGATGGACGTCAAGGGTCTTGAGAAGCAAATGTCGGTCCTGGACCTGGCCATGATAAGAAAGAAGCTGAAGCAGCTCTCGAAGCAGTCTTGGATGGAGGTCTTCAAGATGTACGTCGGCAACCTGAAGAAGAGCATGGATCTAGACCTGCTCGTTGTGGACTCCTTGCCGGTTCTGCAGGTGATGGCCAAGTTCGAGGAACCCAGGGACGACCTCTTCAGGTTCTTCGAGTGGCTGAGGGATTTGGAAATCACCACATTCCTGATCGCTGAAATGAAGCAGGATTCGGACATGTTCTCGGACAACGGAGAGGACTTCCTCTCTGACGGCATAATCCATCTCGATCTCAGGAGGGAGGACAGAATCGTCAACCTGTTCATGAGCGTTGTCAAGATGAGAAAGACAGGCCACAAGAGAGGCTATTTCCCGTTGATTTTCGTCGATGGCGGATTCGAGATAGTCACGAATTAGATCCTCGGACCGATGATCTGCCACAGGATTAGGGCCAAGATCAGCAGCGCAATCGCGTAGGACACTTTTCTGACGTAGGCCTCCCTCTTCTCTGCGGCCATGTCGGG
>JAGMCJ010000002.1 GCA_023129265.1 Thermoplasmata archaeon
GTGGACCAGCTGAGCCCCGCCTGGACTCCCTCCAGCAGTATGAACTCGTACAGAACCTGATCGTCGTGGACCGGGACTCCCCACTCCTCGTCGTGGTAGGCCCTGGCGAGGGGATCCTTGTCGCCCCAGCACCGGGTCTTCCCGTCAGAAGCCATGGGTATATGGATGCTGCTCAGGATTTAACTTGTAAGCCGTCCCTACCTCTGTATATACTTCCTTATGGCCTCGGCCACCGCTTCCTTGTCGCCTACCTCGACCATCACCTTGCTGTACCTGTGGCCTCTGAGGTTCAGGGTGACGACCTTGTCGCCGTCCCTCATGTAGTAGAAAACCATGCCGTCCCGGGGGCCATAGCTGCCCATCCTGGGGTACTTGCAGCTCACCTTGGCGGTGGAGACGCTCTCTATATTCTCCACGAGTATAACAAACCCGTCCGTCATCCCCAGCAGGTTCTCGTGTTCCTTGAACCGTACCCTGACGACGCCGCCTGGTACCTCTACGTCCTCTAATTGCGTGTTACTGGTGTGGGGTTGCATAAGTTTTATTAGCCTGTACCGGTGTACCCGTTCTGAGTGTTCGGAACTACATGAATATAATTCTGAACCCTGTTTTATGTGGCTCTTGCCACGGCGAGGAGTTCTAGACAGGTGGAAGAGCCGTCAGAGGACGACCAACGGAACGGCATCGAACGGGTCCAGGACAGCATAAAGAATAGCCTCGACGACATCGGCACCTACTTCCAGATCACGGGAGCCCAGAAGATAATACGCAGGTACTTCGCCATGAACGCCTTCGACGGCGCCATGACCAGCCTAGGAGTCGTGATAGGAGCCTACATTAGCCAAATCCATGACCCGCGCAGCGTCATCGGCGTCATCATCACCAGCGGCATCGCCATGATGGTCTCGGGGTTCAGCGGCACCTACATGACTGAGCGCGCCGAGAGGAGCCACAGCCTCAACGAGCTGGAGGACGCAATGCTGGTCAACCTAGACGACACGGTTTACGGCAGGGCCAACAGGTTCATCTCGGTCTTCGCGGCCCTGGTCGACGGCTCCGCCCCGTTCATGGCCTCGATACCCAGCGTCGTCCCCTTCCTCCTGGTGCCTAGGCTGATTGACGTAGCCACGGCCTTCATCGCCTCCATCGGCGCCAGCCTCTTCACCCTGTTCATCCTGGGAGTCTACCTCGGCAGGATCAGCGGGGAGAACATACTGTACTCCGGGTTGAAGATGGTGGTGTCGGGCGTAGCGGTGGCGATAATAGCGCTGCTCCTCAACGTGCACTAGAGGCTGTAGTAGTATCTGCCCGACTGTTTCTGTTCCCTGTCGAGCCTGCTGTCCGTTTTGTTGACGCGGGGCCGCTTGGTGTCCTGGTCACGTCTGAAGGTGACCTCCATCTCTTTGAGGAAGCCGTTCATGCCGTCCTCGAGGCTCACCGGGTCCCCTGCGTGGCCGTAGACCCCCGCCTCCCCGGAGAAGACCATGAGCTTGTCCGCGATGAAGTCTTGGGTGACTATGTCGTGCTCGACGACGAACGCGGTCACGGCCCGCATCTTGGTTATGCGTCTGATGGCGTGGGCCATCGCCAGCCGCTCCTCCACGTCTAGGTAGGCGCTGGGCTCGTCCAGCAGGTAGATGTCGGCGTCCCTGCTGAGGCACTCCGCGATGGCCACCCGCTGGAGTTCGCCGCCGCTGAGGATGCTCACGTCCCTGTCCAGGAACCGCTTCACGTTCAGAGGCTCGATGATCTCGGCCTGGTACCAGTTCTCGACGTACTTGGTTCCGGCGGCCTTCCTGAGCACGTCCTCGACGGTGCCCTCTATGTCGCCGCTGATGTACTGGGGCTTGTAGCTCACCTTGAGATCCGCCTCGACCTTGCCCTTGGTGGGATTCAGAACGCCCGCGAGCATCTTGACGAACGTCGTCTTCCCCGTGGCGTTCGGACCGACGACCCCGACGACCTCCCCTTGTCGGATGACGCCCTCACTTGTCTTGAGCGTGAAACCCTTGAACCTCTTGTACAGCGGCTCGAACTGTATCAGCGGCTGCCCGCTCCATTCCATCCTCGGCGCATGGGCCTCGAACCTGATCTTCCTCTCCCGGAACCTGATGTTCTCCTCCTTCAGGAAGCCTCGAAGGTACGTGTTGATGGCGACGCGAACGCCCCGCGGCTGCGCGACGACGCCGAATGCCCCCCTCTCGCCGAACATCAGGTGGACGCTGTCGGCGAGGAAGTCCAGCACGGCGAGGTCGTGCTCTATGACGACGACCTGCTTCGTCCGCGACAGGGCCTGAATGGACTCCGCGACCTTGAGCCTCTGATATATGTCCAGGTAGGAGGACGGTTCGTCGAAGAAGTATATGTCGGCGTCCTTGAGGAAGGTTGCGGCCAGTGCCACGCGCTGGAGCTCCCCGCCGGAGAGCTTGGCCAGGTCGCGGTCGATGGTGTGGCTGACGCCGAACTCGCTCGAGATCTCATCGACCTTCCCGGACTCGTCGACCCTCGCGAGAAGCTCTCCCGCCTTTCCCTTGTGAGCCTTGGGCAGCTTGTCCACGTATTGCGGCTTGAAGGACGTGCGGAGGTCCTCCTCGGCAATCCTGCTCAGGTAGTTGTGCAGTTCCGTTCCCGCATACCTCTCCAGAACCGAGTTCCACGAGGGCTTGCCCTTCAGCTTGCCCATGTTCGGGACGGTCTCGCCCGAGAGGATGCTGATGACGGTCGTCTTCCCAATCCCGTTGGGCCCGAGTATTCCCATCACCTCCCCCTGATGGGGCGTGGGGAGCCTGTAGAGTCTGAACCCGTTGACCCCATACTGGTGGACGATCTCCCCCTCGAGCTCCTCTGGAAGACCGACGACGCGGATAGCGTCGAACGGACACTTGTGCACGCAGATGCCGCAACCGACGCAGAGCTCCTCGGATATGACCGGCCTGCCCTCCTCGCCCATCACTATCGTCTCGGTGCCCGTTCTCACCGGAGGGCAGTAGTTGATGCACTCCAGGTTGCACCTTCTGGGCTGGCATCTGTCGCGAAGAAGAACGGCTATTCGCATCCTCTGGTTGGAAGGTTCGGCCGATATTTAAGAGCGATGTAGGAGCTATGCGACAGGTTTTAAGGTTCCGCCACCTTCTGGGTCCTGATGATACCCGGAGGAAGGATGAGTCCCAAGCAGATGAAGGCGGCCATGAAGCGGTTGGGGATTAAGACGGAAGAGCTGGAGGACGTGGAGGAGGTCGTCATCAGGACAGCGGAGAAAGAATACGTCATCCCGAGGGCCGCCGTCACGAAGATGGAGGTCCAGGGCCAGACCACATACCAGATAGTGGGGATAGCGGAGGAGTTCGCCAGGTCCGATGAGGGTCCACGAGTGCCGGAGGAGGACGTCAGACTTGTCGCGGAGAAGGCGAACGTCAGCGAGGAGAAGGCCCGCCAGGCCTTGATAGACTGCGATGGTGAACTCGCGGAGGCCATCCTGAAGCTGATGAGCGATGGGTCCTAGCTCTCTGAAGGAGGATTTCTGTGAAACTCACGCATGCATCGATTCGCGCGAAGGACATGGACGGGACGATAGCGTTCTACGAGAGCATCGGGCTGAAACTGGTGAGCCGGAGGGAGATCCCGCAGAATGAGGCGGAGATAGCCTTCCTGGAGGGCCCCGGCGGCGGGGCGAAGCTGGAGCTCACGCACTACAACCGACAGGAGAGCTACTCTCAGGCCGAGTACGAGAACAGGGTCTTCGACCACATCGCCCTCGAGACGGACGACATGGACGGCGTCCTGCAGAAGGTCAGGGATTCCGGCGGGAACGTGACGGACGAGCCCTTCCGCCTCAGTCCGGGCGGGCCGAGGATTGCCTTCTTCGAAGATCCGAACGAGGTCCTCGTAGAGCTCATCGAGAGATCGTGACGGGACCGCTCGCTTGGCCGTTCCTGCGTCCCGCTGTCAAAGTATTTATACCTACGAGAACTTTGAACGCTTGCTAGGCTTGACCGGAGGGCTCGGCGTCCTCTTATACACCGAAACCGTCGTTAGCGGGGGTGACAGTCGAGGGCGGCGTCACCAGCTTG
>JAGMCJ010000020.1 GCA_023129265.1 Thermoplasmata archaeon
AACGGCACCATCGCCGAGACCGCCAAAGAGCATCATGAGGTCGTCCTGGCTATCGTGGACCATCCTGTGACCGTGCCGCGGGGGCGGGTAAGCACTCGGAGAGAGGGTGTGCCATTCATTCTCGGTGACGTTCAACCTCAGAAGCTGGACGGTGTCGCCCCAATGATCCTCCCCGCCGAAGAGCAGGAACGCATCTGCGCTCTCGTAGTACACCAGGGCGGGGTCGTCCACGGGGGAGTGGGGAAAGAGGACGTCGGCCTCTGTCCAATTCATCGTGTTGTCCAGGGACCACAGCTCAGTATTGGCCAAGTCACCTCTTCCACCGAACAGATGAACAGCTTCCCTCGCAGAATCATAGACAAGCGAGTGCCCGGCTCTCCTGTAGGGTCTCTCCTGCTCGGATCCCTTCCACCACTCACCGGAGCCGAAATCATAGTACCACGTCTCTTCGTCCCACGTGGCTGCATCAAACTGACCGGGGTAGGCGTAGAGCCAACCCTCGGAGGTTCCGAAGTAAACCCTCTCATCATGATTCTCGCTGTCTTTCATGTCTGAATAGACCGCGATTGACGTTATCGAACCGTCAGCCTGTACCACGAGCACGTCCTCGCCTTGGGGGATATGAGATTCCCTATTGGAATTCATCTCGTCAAACTCGGCCTCTCGGAGGAAGTACATCGTGCCGTCGCTGGTTCCGACGTACACCGTGCACCCCCAAAGGTTCGGATTGTCGACTGAGCGGAAGTTGACGACGATCGGGTCTGTACTGATCTCCGAGGATGTCTCGAAACAGCAAACCTTGTTACTAGCTGAACCATTGTACCAAACCATCTGGCCGGTCGCAGGCCTCAGGGCGATGAGCTTGTTCCCAGAGGCAATGTAGATTCTATCTGCCCGCGGACCGATTGGATGGGGTTCGACACGAAACGCAATGCTGTGGTTTATCGGATCGCCCGCGTCAAATGGAATGGTTGAGGTGTCCACCCACCAGTAGAGTTGTACATAGCCGATGTCCTCAAACTCCTCACCGGCCACAGGATCTACAGGGAGGACAACCACACTGAAGAGAGTGAAGGCTAATGTCATGGCAGCAAAGCGAGCCCGCCAACCTCCAGGCATCATTCATACCCTCCCACGGTCTTCAACGGAACGTCGCTACTTAATCGTTTTGGCTGGCACGTGTCGAGTTGTCACGCCAATTCGGCTTTCTTGGCCCCGCTGTGCAGAGTTCTGCAGCTCTCATTACGTACGATGTCAGAGCATGAGCGCAAGAGTGATCGTCTCCGCCCCGCCGTCATCGTCCGTCACAGTCAGAGTGATCATGTAGGTGCCCGCCAACGCGTAGCCGTGCCTGACTGTGTCCGTCACAGATATCGGATTCACCTCGGGCGACGGGTATGGATCAGGTCCGACTCCATCGTTGTAGTACATGTTCTCGGTCGTGTTCCCGTCTCCCCAGTTCCATGTGAATATGAGGTCATCGCTTCCCGGGTCGGATGCCGTCGCCATGAAAGTGATGTTGTGTCCCAGGAAGTATGCAGAAAGGTCGTCTATCACCCATGTCCACGTGTCCTCGTGCCTGACGTTAAATGTGTGATGTATCCTCTCCTCTCCGTCCTCGTATTCGAGTATCACCCATGCGGGTGTTGCTCCCCATATCTGTCCGTTCACGGGGTCGTCCTCGGGCGTGTAGTACGCCACCGCAGAATACGTCTTCGAGAAGTCTATGGATATGTCCGCAAGCGTCGCCATCTGCTCGTTCGGACTGCCTGGATAACGCGTGATGTTTGCGTATCCGATCTCATGTGCCGTCCTCGTAGAGATGTATCTCGACGTTGTGCCACTTCTCACCCGCGATCCGGAAGGAGAAGGAGGCGTTGAGGTAGTATCTGTATGCTCCTCTATCGTTGGAGCAACATTGCTCGACGGTAACGACGGTCTGTTCGAACCGTAGACGGCACCGTCATCGTCCATCACCGTGAGCGTGACCGTGAAGTCGCCGTTGTCTCCCCACGACGTGTGAGATCGTGTGAGTCGCAACTGAATGGGATAGGTTCCCCAGGGACTCTTTGGCGGGTCGATCGTTCATCCCGTCGTTGTAGAACGCCATCGCATCAGTCGTGCCGTCTCCCCAATGCCATATGAACGTCAGGTCATCGCTTCCGGGATCTGTTGCCGTGGCGGTGAACTCAATCGGTGAGTTCTCGTCTCCCGCATAAGGGCCGCCGATGTCAACAGACGGTTCCACGTTCACCACTTCTATCGTGAGCGTGGATGTACTGGACCCTCCGTCATCGTCGGACACCGTTATCGTGACGTCGTACAATCCGTTGTCTCCGTACGTGTGCGCGACCGTGTCCTCTGCGGAGAACGGAAACGTCCCCCACGGGCTCAAGGGCGGGTCGGGGCCCATCCCGTCGTTGTAGTAGAGCGATGTGAACGATGGACCTAGCTCAAATGACCACGTGAACTCAAGGTCATCGCTTCCTGGGTCGGTGGCTGTGGCTGTCAGGGAGAAGTCCTCGCCTTCCTCGAAGATCAATGGGGCCGTGGGAAGACTGATCTGTGGCGGGAGGTTGAGTATATCTGTCGTGACAATCTCCTGCACGCTCCCGTCGTCGTCGTCCTCGACCGTTACTTGAATTGTGAAGTTGCCGTTGTCTCCGTAGATGTGTGTGAAGTTCGAGTACACCGTGAAGGGGTACACTCCCTCGCCGCTGTTTGGCGGGTCGGGGCCGATGCCGTTGTTGTAGAACGTCTCTGTATCCGACGTTCCATCTCCCCAGTCGATGCTGATGATGATGTCATCGCTCCCTGGGTCCGTGGCGGTGATTCCGAGGACGAAGTCCTCTCCCTCGTTCACGGATGAAGGAGCGTTCATGTCCAGGGAGGGAGGCAGATTCTGAACCTGCGCTTCCGCCCAGGCGGTACCCACCCCTCCGTCATCATCCACGACCGTGAATGTGATGTTGTAGACTCCATTGTCCCCGTAGATGTGGGATGTGATGTTCATCCCCGTGGCATCAGGAGGATCGTTCTCCCCTGTCAGGACTGCGGTTTCATAAGTGCCGTCTCCGTAGTCCCACACCGCAGAGTGAGTGTCAAGCCATCCCGGGTCAGTGAACTGTCCTATCGCCTCGCAGGGTGACGTCCCTTCGGTGAAGATGCAGTAGGGCATGTTGATGGATGCTACCGGGTTCTCGTTCGTCGTGTCCAACGGAGGAGTGTCGTCTATTCCCACGCCGCCGTCGTCATCTGTCACGGTGAGAACGACGATGTAGATGTCATCATCACCGTACGTGTGCGTTACCGACGGTCCCGCATCGAGAAGGATGATGCCGTCCCCGAAGTCCCAATCGTACGTGAACGTGTCGTATATGCCTGGGTCGTAGACGGTCGCTTCGAAGAGGATCTCCTTTCCTTCTGGATAGGGAGGATTGAGGATCGTGCCATCGGAACTTCGGCTCGTCCATTCCGGTGTGGGGGCGACGTTGAGGACTGTGATGTTGCACGTGTCCGAGTCGCTCAGTCCCGATTCGTCCGTCACAGTGAGCGTTACTACGTAGACGCCATCGTCATGGTAGATGTGCGTCGGCGCCGGTTCCGTTGCCTCCGCATCATTGGTGAAATTGCCATCGCCGTCGGAATCAACGGAAGTGTCGAAGTCCCATTCGTACTCGAGCTCTCCGCTGCCTGGACCGTACTCCTCGCTCCAATCTGGAGGAGGAAGCCACCACATCATCCCATCTGAATGACCAGCTGTAACGTAGACTCTCCCGTTCACGACACCGCTTGCGAAATCCCTCCTCGTTTCCAACATGGGTTGTGCTGAACTCCAACTGTCTGTCATCGGGTCATAGACCTCGGTGATGTTCCTCGCGGGGATTGCTTCAGGCACGTGGACCGCAGTGTAGTTCCACCCACCCATCGCGTATATCTTGCCGCCCAGCGTCTCCGCCTCCATTTCCGTCCGTCCCGTCGGAAGCGAGCGGGCAGACGTCCATGTGTCCGTGGCGGGGTCGTAGACCTCGACCTTCCTTTGGCTCGTGTGCGGATCGCCTGGGCAGTGGGCGTGTCCGCCGATGGCGTATATCTTGTCGTCATAGACGGTTGCCGTAAGACCTTCTCTGTAAGTCGGCATGTCGGCCTTCTGTGTCCATGTGTCCGTGGCAGGATCATACTCCTCAACGAGGTTCAGAGTGGGGCAGTCGATCATGCTGTTCGACCCGCCAATAACATAGATCTTGTCGTTCACAACAGCTACCGCGAAGTTGTGCCGAGCAAAGGGCATCAGGGTCTTGTTGATCCATGTGTGAGTTGCTGGATCGAATTCCAAGTTCGTGGTTTGGCTCTCGTTCCATGCGAACCCGCCCACGGCATAGAGCTTACCGCCGGCAGCTCCCGCACCCATTTGGACGTGAGGCTCGAAGATGGGAGTTTCCGAGGACCAGGAATCAGTTGCTGGATTGTACTTCTCGACCGCGCCAGTCATGTTGAATCCAGGAAGCTCCCATCCTCCTACTACGTAGAGCTTGTCGTCTAGGACTGCTCCTGCGACCGCGAATCGCTTCGTGGGGATGTTGGACACGTTTACCCAGGCTTCTTCCCCTGAATCTGGGTCATAGGAACCGGTTCCGTTGAACTGTACCGTATCGCCCTCCTCTACAGTCTGATCAGGTCCTGCATCTGCAATAGGAGGCTTGTTTTCCGGACCAAGCTCTGCTTTGGTAGCATATTTGAGGTCATAATTGGTCCAGTCATAGTAGCTTATGTGTGGATAGTCACTGCTGTCGAGAGCTATGGAAGTCCACAACCCAACAATGCCAACAGAATCCACAATCTCGATATCCCATGTGCTTCCAGTCCATCTCGCGTATTTGAGGTCCCCCTCCCACCAGTCATGATAGCTTATGTGTGGATTGTCGCTGTTGTCGATGGTTATGGAAGCGTGGTTGCCAACAGTACCAGTGGAGTCTATTGTCTCGATATTCCATGTACTTCCGGTCCGCTTTGCGTATTTGAGGTCCTCGTTGGTGGCGTCATAATAGCTCATATGCGGATAGTCATTGCTGTCGAGAGCGATAGAGCCTAGCCCGCCATAGTTACCAACGAAATCCACCGTCTCGATATTCCACGTAGTTCCATTCCAATTTGCGTATTTGAGGTTGAAATTATAATGTTCAAAGTACTTAATGTGCGGATAACTGTTGCTGTCGAGAGCGATAGAAGTGTACACCCCAACTACACCAGTGGAGTCCACTGTCTCCATATTCCATGCGCTTCCGTTCCACTTTGCATATTTGAGGTCCCCCTCCCCCCAGTCATAATAGCTTATGTGTGGATTGTCGCTACTGTCGAGAGCTATGGAAGTGGACATCCCAACTACACCAGTGGAGTCTACTGTCTCCATATTCCATGCGCTTCCGGTCCGCTTTGCGTATTTGAGATCACCGTTAGTGTAGTCATAATAGCTGATGTGCGGGTTGTCTTGACTGTCTACGGCTATCGATGTGAAGGTCCCCACGCCGAAGGTTGTGTCCACCATCTCGAAGTTCCACTCACTTCCGTTCCATTTCGCATATTTCAGGTGATGGTTTGTGTGGTCATAGTAGCTGATGTGGGGGTAGCCACTGCTGCCGAGGGCTACAGAAGTGTGCCAGCCAACCCAACCCTCGGTGTCAACTGTATAGATATTCCATTCGCTTCCCCCCAAAGGCTCAGTCTGCGATATCTGAGGCTGTGCCGTTACCGACAAAGTCACAACGACCATTAACGAGAAGATAACCTTCGAATGTCCTCTCACTCCTCTCTCCTCCATAGGTATCAGAGGAAAGTATGACTATAAGAAGAATTTGGTGCGTACTTTTGTGAGCCCCCTCGAGGGGCTCTGTCCAGTGGTAGCTACAGCTCTACTTCGCCCTTCGTCACGTTCCCGGGCAGGTCCTCGGCGTATGCCTCCACGACCGTGCCCTCGATGCCGTTCTCCTTCTGAGTGGTGTATCTCCACGCGGCGGCGTTGTACTTGTCCTGGATTGCTTCGCCCTCCTCGATCACTTCACCTTCCCGCCTGAGTTTCACGTGGACGCTCGTCACCTCGACGTCATCGAGCGCTTCCACGACGATCTCCTCTCCCGCCTTTCCCGTGTATTCCTGCATGTCTATGGAAAAGATGTCCGGCGGGTGGAAGAAGTCCTTGATGGCGACGTTGTAGACCGTCAGTCTCTTCCTGTCCGCGATTCTCTCGTAGGCCTCGGGCACGAGGCCCTGGTCTATCGTTCCCTTCGCGTACGAGGTCGCCCGCCTGAACCGCATCTGATGGTCGAGCTGCTTCTCCGAGAACTTCCTGTCGTCCGGGTAGTAGGGATAGCTCGCGACATACGGTCTTCCCTTCCACGTCTTGGCGATGAGCTGCTTTCCGACACCACCGCTAGCGTATTTCATAACCAGATTGCCTTTTGATTTCATTTTCCTCCCCCTGATCTCGGCCCGTCCTGTCTCCGGGTTTCCTGTGGGATTCCTCCGAGATTCCTCCATGAATAGCATAGTCCTCTTATAAAACTTCCTTACTCTTACGAATTACCTGCTTCGCTCTTTTTTTATGATTTGGATATGATTCCTATACGCGTTCTATACGCTTTCCCTAGGCAATCCATAGGATTTCCATATGCTCCTCATATGCTTGCTGTAGGTATCTTCCGCTTGTCCTACGGGAATCCTCCGAGATTCGTCCAAGACCTCTACCCTGAACCTTCGAGAATCACAATCTCGTATCTGAACGAGAGTCCCCTTGATCCTCCACTGTTGTGTAGTAGAGAAGCATCTCCATCCGAATAATGCGAGAGAACCGTATTTGTCGGCTCCCTCTCAGAATCGCTGGATTTCCATGCACGCTTAAATACGGTCAACTCGATATCTCAAGTGACATGAAGAAGTCACCAAAGAAAGGGAAGAAGGTCGACACCGTTGACCTCTCAGAACTTGATGTCGACCAATGCAAGTTCATCAAGGTCGGAGACACGTTGATAGCTGTCTGCTTGGAAAAGGACAAGGTGACCATATATTCTGTGGAGGATTGATGCTCAAAGACGAGCTCACTTTGGCCGAGATTGGGTTGGTTGTCCTCGCCGGAGAGGATAGGAAGCCTGGTCTCCTGCTCGATGATGGCAAGGGCATTGTAGTCCCGGTTCCTGGAATGCCTGATTGCAGATTGACCATGAGGAACAAGAGGGGCATAGTGAAGATCCTGTTCATGAGGAGAAAGACGGAGTTCCCCTATCATCGCTAGATGTTTTGTCCCAGAATCAGAACCCGCCACCAGGCCCTCAGCATCGTAGTTGTCAAGCGAGGAAGATCAATCTCCACTCCATTTGTTGCCAGCCGCAAATCCACCAGCGAAACCGTTATAATGTAGTTACAATATAACCACACTGCACTTGCTATCCGACCGTGAGGAGGCGGAGGACCAGATGGCCGATCCCAAGAAACCCAAGGAAGTCAAGTTCGAGGTCTACGGTCAGGAGATGATCGAGAAGGAGGTTAAGCGGGCCGGAAACAGCGGAAGAATCTACCTCCCGCCGGACTGGGTCGGCAAGAAGGTCAAGATAATCAGGGTGGATTGAGAGCCATGGAAGTCATCAAGGTCAGACCGCTCAATCGCGAGGACGTTCAATCCGCCATGAAGATCCAGCGCAAGATCACGGGCAAGTCACCGAAAGCGGGCTGGAAGAAGGAGATCGAGACCCACCTCAAGGACTACCCGCAGGAGTGCCTCGCGGCCATCTACGCCGACAGGGTGGCGGGCTTCATTATAGGCGAGGTCAAGACGCTCGAGTTCGGCGTCGAGAAGAGTGGCTGGATCGTCATAGTCGGCGTCGACCCGGAGTTCATGGGCCAGGGCATCGGCAAGAAGCTCGGCCGCAAGCTCCTCGATCACTTCAAGCGCAAGGGGATAGGGCAGGTATTCACATCGGTCCCGTGGGACAGCAGCGACCTGCTCGCTTTCTTCAAATCACTGCGCTTCGAGAGAAGCGAGTTCATCAATCTGGAAAGGAGGTTGTGAATGATAGAGATGTTTCAGGAATGGTATGAGAACAGACACGAATACGCGAAGCAGTGGAAGGAGAAGACGGGCGGCAAGGTCATGGGCTACTTCTGCACGTACGTGCCCGAGGAGATCCTGTACGCGGCGGACGTGCTACCCGTGCGCATCCTGGGAAGTCACGAGGTCCAGGACGTGACGGAGCCTTACATATTCGCGATGTTCTGCCCCTTCTGCCGAGACTGCCTGGCGCAGGGACTCAAGGGCAGATACGACTACCTGGACGGGATAATGATCTCCCAGTCCTGCCTGCACATAAGGCAGGCATACACGAGCTGGCAACTGCACATCCCGGTCCCGTACAGCTACTACCTGCCCATGCCCAACCACGTGCAGAGCCCCCGTGCGCTGCCCTACCTCGTCGGAGAGCTGGAGAGGTTCAAGAGGTCCGTGGAGGAGTGGACGGGCAAGGAGATTACGGACGAGGACCTCGTTCACGGAATCGAGATAATGAACAGGAACCGCGAACTGATGATGAAGTTCTACGAGACGCGCAAGGCCGAGAAGCCCCCGATGACCGGACTGGAAGCGATGTTCATGGTCGTCTCCGGGCAGATGATACACAAGGACGATCACAGCAGGACGATCGAGGACACCATGAAGGAGCTCGACGGCCGCAACGCGGACAGGAAGGTCGGGCAGCGGCTGATGATCATAGGCAGCGAGGACGACGACACGGAGTTCATCAAGATGGTGGAGGACTGCGGCGCCACGCTCGTCGTGGATGACCACTGCACCGGGAGCAGGTACTTCTGGAACACGGTCGAGCCCAACGGCAACCCGCTAGAGGCGATAGCCAAGCGGTACATCGAGAGACCGCGGTGCCCGAGCAAGGATTGGGGCGAGAGGACGAGGATACCGCACATACTGTCGCTGGCGAAGGACTACAACGCGGCGGGCGCCATCCTCGTGCAGCAGAAGTTCTGCGACCCGCACGAGCTGGACATGCCTGCCATAAAGCAGGCGCTGGAAAGCGAGGACATCCCCTCGCTCTTCCTCGAGCTGGACGTGACCGTCCCGATAGGGCAGTTCAAGACCCGCGTGGAAGCGTTCCTCGAGATGCTGATGGAGGAGGACCTATTCTGAGGTGATATGATGGCTGACAAGTATCCTACTGAGAGGCTCAAGACCTGGAACGATGCGAAGGACATTCGACTGAACTACTACAAGGACTTCGCAGAGGCGAGGGAGAAAGGCGGAATCAGATGGGCCGGCGGCGCGTGGGCGTTCGATGCCGTCCCCGCCGGGCTCGGTGACGACGTCTACCCGCTCACGGGAGAGCCGTACGGAGCGTCCACGGCCTTCAACAGAGAGTTCTCGGACGATTGCCTCGAAGCGACGGAGAAGTACGGCTTCGCTCGGGACCTGTGCTCCTACATGCGCAACTACTGGGGCTCCATCCTGCTGAACAAGTATACCTTTGGCGGGGAGTTCCCCAAGTCCGACTTCCTCTGGACGGACCACATCTGCTGCAGCCACGCCAAGTGGTACCAGGTCGCTGCGGAGCTGGAGGGCGGCATACCCTACTACTGCGTGGACGTCGCGGTCGGACCGGATGAGGAGGTGGACGAGAACCGCATCGAGTACATCGTCGGTCAGCTGCACGACGGCATAGAGTGGATGGAGGAGATCACGGGACGAACGTACGACGACAACCGGCTCATCGAGGCGGTCAAGAACGAGTTCCGCTCCACGTCGACGTGGGCGGAGATCTGCGCGCTCAACAAAGCCATTCCAGCACCGCTTGACGAGAAGTCGATGTATTCGCTCTACGTGCTCGGAACGCTGATGAAGCACAGCAAGAAGGTCGTTGATTTCTACGAGGAGCTGCGGGACGAGGTGAAGGATCGCGTGGAGCGCGGAATCGCGGCCGTCGGCAACGAGAAGTGCAGGGTGATGACCGACACCCAACCACCATGGGCGTTCCTTCGCGTGTTCCGTTACCTGGAAAAGTACGGCTGCGTCTCCATAGGCTCGCTCTACACGTTCGGCCTCATAGGACTGTGGGAGGTCAAGGAGGACGGCACGTGGGGACCCAAGACGACGCCCATGGAGAAGGGCGTGTCGATAACGAGCAGGGACGAGGCCCTTCGCGAGCTGGTGAAGTGGAACCTCGACAAGCCCGAGTGGCAGCACTTCTACTCGCCCAAGTACAAGAGCGACATGATGATACGAATCGCCCGCGAGTGGAAGCTGGACGGCGTTCTGCTGCACTACAACAGAGGATGCGAGGGCCTCAGTCTTGGGATTGCGGAGAACAGGCTGGCTCTCCAGGAGGCCGGATATCCGGTGATGATATTCGAGGGGAACATGGGAGATGAGAGAGAGTTCGATGAGGCGAGAACGGTTGCGCGCATAGACGCCTTCATGGAGTCTCTCGACATGACAAAGGAGGCATGATATGAAAGTCGCTGGTATTGACGTTGGCGCAAAGTTCGTGAAGGTGGTGATAGTGGACGATGGGAACCTCGTTTCCAGGTCCAGCAGGCTCATGGGATTCGAGCAGAAGGAGTCCATCGAAGAGGCTTTCAAGGAAGCACTCGAGAAGGCAGGACTGAAGAAGGAGGACCTCACCCACACAACGGCGACGGGGTCAGGGAAGACCGAGGTCCCCTTTGCGGACGACGAGTTCACTGAGGTGAGTGCCGCCGCGAAGGGAGCTGTCAATCTCATCCCGAGCGCGAGGACCGTTATCGACGTGGGCGCAGAGGAAGGAAGGGCGATGCACACGAATGCCAAAGGGAAGGTCCTGGACTTCGTGATAAACGAGAGGTGCGCAGCGGGTGCAGGCTCATTCACGGAGGCCATGGCGAGAGCTCTGGAGATTCCGCTCGAGGAAATCGGACCGCTCTCCCTGAAATCGAAGAAGTCGATTCCGATGAACGCTCAGTGCGTCGTCTTCGCGGAGTCGGAGGTCGTCACCCTCGTCCACCAGAAGACGCCGAAGGAGGACATAGCCCGAGCGATCCATGACGCCATGGCGAGCAGGATAATCTCGATGGCACGAAGGCTGTCGATAGAGGAGGACGTCGCCCTCGTCGGCGGTCTTGCCAACAACGTGGGCTTCGTGGAATCCCTGAGGAGGGAGCTGAACATGGACGTCAAAATCCCTGAGGAGCCCGAGTACGTTCCCGCCTACGGGGCCGCCCTTGCGGCGGCATCCCGCGCAGGAGGTGGTTCCTGATGGGGATGAAGGAATCGGAGTACTGGCGCTGGAAGGAGTACAACTGGAAGGACGAGGATGCGGACTGGAAGGATTTCGACATAGTCACGGCTGGCGTGGACATAGGCTCGGTAAGCTCCCAGGCGGTCATCATGGGCGACAATGAGCTCTTCGCGTACAGCAACATGAGGACGGGTTCGGACAGCCCGGGCAGTGCCAGGAAGGCTATGGACTGGGCGCTCAAGGACACTGACATGACCCTGGATGACATTAGATACGTCATAGGCACGGGCTACGGAAGAGTGAACGTTCCCTTCGCCAACAAGGCGATAACGGAGATTGCGTGCCACGCCCGCGGTGCGAACTGGATGTACGGACCCTCCATAAGGACCGTGCTGGACATGGGCGGTCAGGACTGCAAGGCGATCCGATGCGACGAGAGGGGGAAGGTCACAGCCTTCCTGATGAACGACAAGTGTGCCGCCGGCACGGGCAGAGGCATGGAGGTCTTCGCGGACCTCCTGTCGGTGCACATAGAGGATGTCGGTCGCCTGTCGTTCGAGATCGACGAGGAGCCGACCCCGGTGAGCAGCACCTGCGTCGTCTTCGCCAAGGCGGAGGCATCCCAGCTTCTGAGACAGGGCTGGCCGAAGAACAAGGTCATCGCCGCCTACTCTTCCGCCATGGCGCACCGCGTCTTCACGCTTCTTGAGCGGCTGGGCGTGGAGAAGGAGTTCGCCATCACGGGCGGCATCGCGAAGAACGAGGGCGTGGTGAAGAGAATCGAGCGGGAGCTCAAGATCGAGGCCCTGCAGACGGACTACGACACGCAGATTGCAGGAGCGGTCGGCGGCGCCGTGTTCGGAAAGACGCTCGTGGAGAAGGGGAAGGCATGAAGGCTAACTACGGCTACAAGGACGGCTCGGGTGAGTACTTCATCACGATCGACACGGACAAGTGCAATAGCTGCGAGGAGTGCGTGAAAGCGTGTCCCGCAGGCGTGCTGGAGATGGTGCCCAACGACTTCGACATCGAGGCCGAGGACATGCCCGCCGTCACGGAGAAGGAGCGCTGGAAGATCAAGTACACGTGTGCGCCGTGCAAGCCCGTGGACAGGGAAGCCACGCCGCCGTGCATCGAGGCGTGCAAGGAAGACGCGATCGAGCACTCCTGGTAATCGGGATTGAGTCGCATGGTATCCATTCGCATCGACGAAACCGAGGTCTCCGCAGAGGACGGAGACTCTATTCTGCAGGCCGCGGACAGGACGGACATCTACATCCCCAGGCTGTGCTACCATCCGAGCCTGCCGCCCGGCTCTGGCGGGAAGCCCGCCGAGGTCGTGTATCGCGGCGATGAGAAGTTCGAATGCGCGTCCCCGCAGGAGTTCGAGGGCTGCAAGCTGTGCCTGGTCGAGGTCGAGGGAGAGGAGGAGCTCGTCCGCGCGTGCGATACGCCCGCCGAAGAAGGCATGGTCGTTCGAACGAACACCGAGCGTGTAATCGCCGAGCGCAGGAAGAACCTGAGCAAGATACTGGCAACGCACCCGCATGCATGTCTGACGTGCGAGCAGGTGGAAGGTTGCCCGCGAGAGCCGTGCTCGATGAACGTGCCGTGGGAGGAGCGGTGCTGCCCGGAGCTCGGGCGGTGCGAGCTGCAGAAGGTTGCCGAGTACATCGGCATACCGGCCGACACGCCCAGATACGTCCCGCGGAAGCTCTCTATTCAGGATCAGGAACCGCTCATCGTGCGCGACAACAATCTCTGCATCAACTGCACCAGGTGCGTTAGGGCGTGCGGCGAAGTGCGGGAGATCAACGCGCTCGGTTTCATATACGACGGCGAGGACTACATCGTCGGCACGGTGGCCCCCACGCTCAGCGAGTCGGAGTGCAAGTTCTGCGGGGCGTGCGTGGAGGTCTGCCCGACGGGTGCGTTGCAGGACAGGGGCATCGAGTTCGCCACTCGCGAGACGGATCTCGTCCCGTGCAAGAGGGACTGCCCGGTCGGGATTGACGTCCCGCGATACATTCGACTCATCAAGGAAGGGAAGTACGCTGACGCGACCGCTGTCGTGCGGGAGAAGGCGCCCTTCCCGCTAACGCTCGGCATGGTGTGCTTCCATCCGTGCGAGGAGAACTGCAGGCGGGGAGAGGTGTCCGAGCCCATAGCCATCTGCGGGCTGAAGAGATACGCCGCCGAGAACGACGACGGCTCGTGGAAGAGCAGGGCCGAGACCCGCCCGGACACGGGGAAGAGCGTCGCAGTCGTGGGCTCGGGGCCCGCCGGACTGACGGCCGCCTACTACCTGAGGAGGCTCGGGCATTCCGTCACGGTCTTCGAGGGCGATTCGAAGCTCGGCGGGATGATGCGCTCCACATTCCCGACCTACAGGCTGCCTGACGAGCCGCTGGACAAGGACATCGAGGGCATCCTCGAGCTTGGCATCGAGGCGAGGACGAACACGAAGGTCGGTGAGTCCGTATCGCTTGAGCAGCTCAGGAACGAACACGACGCCGTCTTCATCGCCACGGGTGCGCAGCTCAGCAGAAGGCTGGACATCGAGGGCGCTGACCATCCCGACGTCCTGTGGGGCATCGACTTCCTGCGAGAGGTTCGAGCGGGAACCGCCAAACCGCTGAGCGGGACGGTTCTGGTCATCGGCGGCGGGAACGTGGCGATTGACGTTGCGCTCTCGGCATTGAGGAACGGCGCCGAGAAGGTCGACCTCGCGTGCTTGGAGTCGGACGAGGAGATGCCCGCCTTCGAGTGGGAGATCGAGGAGGGCCGCAACGAGGGTGTGAGCATGAACACCCGCTGGGGACCCAAGCGCATCACGATCGTGGACGACCAGATGACGGGCATCGAGCTGAAGTGCTGCACGCGCGTGTTCGACGACGACGGGCGGTTCAATCCGCAGTACGACGAGTCCACGTGTACGATGATGGACGCTGACTTCGTCATCATGGCAATCGGACAAGCGCCCGACTTCTCATTCCTGGGCGAGGATGTTCAGACGCGTGGACCAGTGATCGTGACTGACGATTCAATGGCGACCAATGTATCAGGCGTTTTCGCGGGCGGGGAAGCCGCCAAAGGGCCCGCCTCGGTCATAGACTCGATTCAGACAGGCAGGGACGCGGCCATCTCTATAGACAAGTACCTCGGCGGGAAAGGAGAGATCGAGGAGGTCCTTGCGCCTGAGGCCGAGTTCTCCCAGAGCTTCGGTAGAGAGGAAGGCTTCGCTGAGAGGAAGCGGACGGAGATGCCGTCGCTCCCGCTCGAGGAGCGGGCGAAGAGCTTCGACCTCATACAGCTGGGTTATGGCGAGGATGATGCCCGCCTGGAGTCGAGCAGGTGCCTGCAGTGCGACATGAGACTCAAGCTCGAGAAACCGAGGCTCCCGCCAGAGAAGTGGCTTGCCTTCACGGAGGAGAACATTGAGACCGTACCTGAGGCGGATGGCGTGATCCAGCTACTCGACGGAAAGAAGGAAGTCGTCTACATTTGCGGATCTCAGAACATGAGGGCGACTTTGGCGGGAGAGCTGCAAACGAAGGAGGACGCCAAGTACTTCACGTTCGAGGAGGACCGCATGTACACCAAGCGTGAGAGCGAGCTGATACAGCAGTTCCTGCAGAACAAGGGAAGCATGCCCAGGTACAACGACGAACTGGATGATCTGTTCTAGACGTATGGATCAAGCAGATGCGTTGCATCCTGATGCTTTGACAGGAGTGTTGAAACGATTCGAATGGCCTCCCTGGATGTGCTGCATGTCTGATATCTATATCCAGCCTGAAAGCCCACCGGGTCGCCACCCCTGCGAGCCGAGGGTCACGCTATCTCCACTCCTTCTCTCACCGCCTCCCTCACGATGGTTACCCGCTTCCTCAACTCCTCGAACTCTTCAGGCGTATAGCACACGAAATCGACGGGGTAGCCTATCTCCTGAACGACGTGCCATTCGTGGTACAGCTTCGAAAGAAGGCTCAGTTTTCTCTTCCGTTTGCTCACAATCAGCAGGTCTATGTCGCTGTCCTTTCTCCTCTTGTCTGTGACCTGCGAGCCGAAAAGGATCATCCTCTCTATCCCGAACTTCTTCGCCACTCTTCTTCTGAACTCCCTGAGTATGGGAATCACTTCAGGGTTCGCTCCACCCATTGCACCACTTCTCTCGTTGCCTCGACGACAGAAGACACCTTCCTCTCGTCGAAGGAAACCTCCACGTCGGGATACCTCGTCACTATCTAGAAGGGCGCTATCAGCCCGCATAGCTTGACAATGGTCTCGGGAGCCTCGACGCTCTTAGCCAAGTAGACGAGATCGTGTGTCCTCTCGAATCTGTCTAGCTTCTTGATCTGCAGAGCCTTCAGCGCCTTCTCTGCGGCCTGTTGTGAATAGAAGGCCGCCGCGTTCAGCATGCCTCCTTTCAGGTCGTATTCTGCCGTCTTCAGGTCTGTGATGGAGTGCTTCCACCACTTGGAGGCCTCTTTCATGTCCGTTCCTTCAATGTCCCCAGCCTATATGGATTTCCCTTCTTGAACACTCCTCAACATCAGACTAATCAGCTCCCCAGTCGATGAACCTTTTGGGGGATTCACCACAGTTCAAGCTCCGGTATGGCAACATGAGTCGGCACACCTGAGCTGAAACATTCACACGCATTTTATACCCTCACATCCATAGGAATACCGGTGATGAGCTGAAGGCGATGATCTCGGTCAGGAAGGAAGGGAAGTTCTACGTCGCCACGGACCTGGTGACGAACGTCGCTGACCAGGGTGCCACAGAGGAGGAGGCGGTCAAGAGACTGAAGAAGGGGCTCGAGGAGCACTATCAGATCCTCATGAAGATGGCACCCAAGGGCTCCAAGACGTCCTTTATCGATATCGATGTCGAGAAGTAGGTGAAAGCTCCCGGTTCTGGTGGTGCCTGAAGGGAGAGAGATGCAGACTTGTAGTCCACTACCCAGGAGCATATGGATGGATCTCGTCCAGCCTTGCCTTCCGCGGACCATCGTCCGTCTTGATGATGACCCACGGATTGCCGAAGAGCCTCATGAACTCCTTGCACCTGCCGCACGGGGGTAGGATTCCGTCATCGCCGTTCTTGTGCCAGCACGCCACTATCGTGTCCACTTCCGTGTGTCCTTCGCTGTATGCCTTCGCCAGAGCAGTGTACTCTGCGCAGATGGAGCAGGGCGCTGATTCGGGATGGTCGATGTTCGGCCCAGAGTATATCTCACCGTCCTTGGTGCGCAGGGCGGAGCCGACACCAGACAGCCTCTCTCCGTTCCATCTGACGCTTGAGAACTTCTCGGCGACTTCGCAAGCCGTCTCCACGAGTTCCATGTCCTCCTGATCCAAGGGCCTCATGAACGGCCGATATGCCTGCCGCGTATAAAGGATTCTCGGGAACACCCGAAAAGATAAGGAACACCGACCGCTATTCCTTCCTAGATGTGTCCGGTGGAGGAAATCGCTTTCGAGGAGATTCTGGAGGACCCCTTCAAAATTAAGATGCTGTCCGCAGGGCAGATCGAGCGCATACAGAGGGAGCTGAAGACACTCCTCGAGAAGGAGCACGCGTTGGTGCGCCTCAACGAGCCCCGCCCGGCCATCTTCGTCGGGGACACTCACGGGGACCTGAGAACGACTGCATCGATCTTGACAAAGGAATTCCTCCCGCCAGAGGACAAGCCCTATCTGGTCTTCCTCGGCGACTACGTCGACAGAGGTCCGAACCAGATAGCGAACGTCAACCTCATCAGCATGCTGAAGGTTCTATTCCCTGACAGAGTGGTGATGTTGAGGGGCAACCACGAGAGCGAGGAGATGAACAACATATACGGCTTCCGCCGCGCGGCTTCAAACCATCCGTGCATCGGAGAGTCAGGATTCAAGCGGTATCAGGAAGTGTTTGCGGCTATGCCCCACTGCGTCTTCCTCCAGTGGAACCGCGTGTTCGGCGTCCACGGTGGGATTCCGTTCGACCCTCATCACGAAGGCCCGTTCTCACTGGGCGAGCTCAAGACGCTCAAGAAGGCCAAGCTCTTCGAGGGCCTGGAGGAGGCGAGCCACCAGATGATGTGGGGCGATCCGAGCGAGGACATGCCCGCAGAGGAGAGGTTCGAGTTCAACTTCAAGCGCGGCTTCGGATACCTGTTCGGCCGTCAGGTCTTCGATGAGTTCATGGAGAGGAACAACATCTCGCTGACGATCAGGAGCCATCAGATGTTCGAGGAGGGCTACTGGTACTTCTTCGACAACCGCCTGCTGAGCATCTTTTCGACGAAGCACTACGAGGGATACAACATAGAGCCGCGCTACGTGAAAGTGGACATCGACGGCGGCCTGCAGCTTCTCGAGGTCTAGAGGTCAAGGCTCCAGATGGCCCCTTCGTCCTGGACCCTGAACCCGACGGACCTGTACACCCTCTCCGCGGGAGGGTTCATCTCATCGACGCCCACGTAGAGCGTGTCCATCCCCTGGTCCCAGTGCCATTGCATCCCGTTGTGCAGAAGCGCCTTGCCGATGCCTTTGTTCCTGTGGCCTTTCGACACGCCGAACAGCCTTATCCATCCGGCGTTGATCTTGTGCACCTCGTTGTACTCCAGCTCTATTTCGGAGATGCAGACCCCCACGACCTCGTCGTCCAGCGTGGCGAAGTTGACCCTGACGACATTGGGCGATGACTCCTTTCACTTCCTGAGCGAGTCCATCGTGTTCGGCTAGTAGTTCTTATCCTCGGAGAAGGCATCGTTCTCTAGGGTCACAAGGTCCTCGAGCTGCTTGTCCTTCGCGTCCTTCAGTATGAAATCCCTGAACTCGAGATCCTCGGGCGGGGTCATCGACGGCAACTCCCTGTCCCTCTTGACCATGAAGAACTCGCGGTGGACTGCGCTGAAGCCGAAGTCGTGTCTGACCGTGTCCCTCCAGTCGGTTCCCTTCAGATCGAAGTACTTCGCCTTGTCGACGCCTTTGTCGCGGAGATAGTCCACGGACCGCTCCATGATCCCGTTCTCTATGCCCCTTGCCCTTTCCTCGGGAAGAACCCACACGCCGAGCCATCCATCGTTCTGCCCCATTTCCTGGCGCCCTTTGATGATCTTGGCACCGCCGTAGCCGAGCGGTTTATCTCCTCTTACCGCGACCCAGTGACCCTCCGCATCCCACTCGTCGTCCTCGAACGTGTTCTTCCTGAACTCATCCGGACTGTGGACCTCCCAGAGCGGATTGTCACGATTGGAGGTGTTGATGATATCAAGGATAGCCTCTAGGTCTTCCACTGTTGGGTGGCGGTACTCAATGACGGACATTAGTGCAGGAAATCCCACCGAACCAGATAAGCCTGTTGGTCATGCACAACCCATATAAATCCCTCTGGCTATCGTGTGTCAGGATGACTAGGGAGGAGCAACTCGTCAAGGAAGGCTGGGAGAGGCAGTCCGTTCTTTCTGAACCCCGCCTGAGCGAAGCGATGGAGATGTACGAGGAACTGGGCCTAGAGGTTCGAGTCGAGCCCGTGGACGTCGAAGGCATGGACGAGGATTGCAGGGAGTGCTTCGTGGGCGAGGACTGCAAGGTCATCTACACGCGAAAAAGAACCATTTAAGAACCCTTCTGCATTACTCATTAGCTCACGGGGAGAAAGGACATGGCTTGGCTGGACACCGGGGAATCATTGCGAGTCAACGCGACCAAGTTCCCTGACAAGATGGCCCTGAAGGACGAGAGGCGGTCCGTGACATTCTCTGAGCTGAACACGCGAGTGAACAAGCTCGCGAACGCGCTCCTGGGTCTGGGACTCAAGAAGGGCGACAAGCTGGGAGTCGTCTCCTACAACTGCATCGAGTTCATGGAGGTCTACCTCGCCGCTGCGAAGTCGCGCGTGATCGTCGTCCCGCTCAACTGGCGACAGACCAGCAGGGCCTTCAAGTACATCCTGACGAACTCGGACGCGTCCGCGGTCATGGTCCACACGGACTTCGTGGACAGGATCAACGAGATAAGGGACGAGCTGCCCGTGGACCCTGGAAGGTTCATCTGCATGAACGGCGGGCCAGCGGAGGGTTATCTGGACTACGAGGAGCTGCTCGACGGGGGCAGCGAGGAAGAGCCTGCTGTCGAGATCAAGAACGAGGACACATGGGTCATCCTCTACACGTCCGGCACGACGGGCGTGCCCAAGGGCGTGGTGCGCTCCCACGCGTCGTACACGGCGTTCTACCT
>JAGMCJ010000200.1 GCA_023129265.1 Thermoplasmata archaeon
ATTCGCCAACACCCAGAATGCATCGGTGGGAAGGAACGACCAGAACCCCTCGACCTCGTAGAACTGAGTGAACCAATCAGGGAAGGGAGAGAGCCGGAGCAGGGGGAGGCCGATGTAGGCGAACAGCGATCCCCCGAAGTATCTTGGGTCGCGCACGTCAGCAAACGGATTGAAGAAATCCGGTCCATTCTTCAATTCCAGCAACCGGGAACTGCCCATGACCGTGTACACGAAGACCGTCTTGACGCCCAGATAACTCTTGTTGCGGTCCTCCGGGCGTTCTGTGAAATCGAAGCGGTCCGCCAGAGTGATTGTGATGTCACTGGTCTCACCTTCGTGGAAGACCCCGATCGTGACATTCTGCCCGGCGGATGTGTTCTCAACCGCTTCGGAGAAGGACTGGTAATCGTCGACCGCGATCCCGTTGAAGGAGTAGATAATCATGCCTGGCACGAGAGTGCCGTTGGCGGGAGAGTCCATCACGACACCGTATACGCCTACGCCGTCGTGGACCGGAGTGATGCTAGTCATCATGGAAGACGTGAATATGAAGGAGAACAGCAAGGCAGCTAGGAGGTTTGCCGCGGGTCCTGCCGCGAACAATCTGCACCTGCTCCTTCTGTCGATTTTCGAGAGCCCTTCCTCGTCGGGTTCAACGAACGCGCCGATTGGGATGATGAAGAAGAGAATCCCGAGACTCAGGACTTTCAGCTTGGCGACATAGGTGAGTATCCCGTGGGAGAACTCGTGCACCACCATCGCCACGATCAAGGCAACGATTCCGTACCCGATCGGTATGAACGGGTTCAGCCCAGGAATCCCTATCATTGCCTCAACCGGGGGCGCCCTTCCCGGGGGGATACTTGGCACCAGTGTCGCGGCCCAGAGCAGGAACCCCGTGATTACGAACATCCCCACGACGCAGAGCGCTATGGCGAAATCCCCGTACGCCTTCCAAAACCTCTTGGCACTGGCTATCCTCTCAAGGGCCTTCCGTCCCCTCGATGTCTTCCACATCAGGAAAATGCCGTACAGGGAAAGATGGGGGCCTTCGAGCAGCTTCAGCTTGTGGAGCACGTAGATGACAATGCCATATGCGAGGAAGATCAGCAGTATCAACGAATACAGCAACGCCTCGTCCATCTGGCGATGGTTAAGGCGCCAGTGTTATAACCTTTTTCGGTGGAGGTCATCAGTCCCTAGTCCAGACCTCTTCGGAGATAGAATCGTAGACGCTCCCGAAGTCATCCTCCTCTTCCTCCTCCTCGCTTGCCGCGAGCGCCTTGATGTACTCCTTCTTGATGATCCAGTAATGGATCCGCCAGAGTTTTCCCCTCTTCAGGTTGATCTCCTCACTCCTTGTTTTCAGAAGTCCTTCCTCCTCGAGCATGTAGAAGACATCCCTGTCCTTGGGGCTCAAGAGGTTGTCAATGACCTCATCATTGAAGCCGAAGAAGGATATGAGGTAGTCTGCCAGCTTACCGATTTCACTCCCGGACATGCCCTTCTTCCCCAGGGTCTTCCTGAGGGCTTCTGTCAGTTCCGAGAGGCTGATGACTGTCAATGTCCTCTGGAGTTCTTCATCCAACCCTTCTAAAGAATCTTGCTGTCTGACTATCAAGTTTTATAATTGGGTCTCGTTTGAGTTGACATGTACTCCATGGTATACGCCACGGCGTCAGATGAGGAGGAAAGCAGGAGGATTGGAAGGAGCGTCATCGAGAAGAAGCTGGCGGCATGTGCAAACATCTTCCCCATCAAATCGATTTATTGGTGGAAGGGCAGAATAGAGGAGGACAATGAACAGGCGCTGATTTTCAAGACGAGGTCAGAGCTGGTGCCCGCGCTTATAGAGGAGATCCGGAAAGAGAGCAGCTACGACGTCGCCTGTGCGGTCTCGTACGCGATGTCAGAGGGCAACAGAGAATACCTCGAGTGGATTGAGAACAGCACTAGGACCTGATGAGCATCGCACCGTAGCCCACGACTTCTAGCATAGGGCGGACGTCACCCGATGTTGCGTATTTGAGGAGCTCGGCCTTCTTGCCCTTGACGGCAACAAGCATCGCCATCACCGGTCCGTAGCCGCACATGGAGACGCTGTTCTTGATCCTGACCTTGTTCATTCCTTGAGGGTCGAGTCCAAGGATCTTCTGGATCACTTCGTTGTCCTTCGTCTGAGCGACGCTTTGGGGCACGTAGTGTGAGAAGTCTGTGGAGGCTATCACGACAACGTCCTTTCCGGCGATTACTTCACCGAGGGCATCGCCCAGCTCCCTGGCGGCCCGGTACTCCTGGTCCATCATCGAGATTGGCAGGAACTTGAAGTCCTTGGATATGTGCTGGAGAAAGGGCAACTGCACCTCTACCGAATGCTCGTATCTGTGAGCCAGTATGTCGTCGTTGACTCCCCGTTTCGCTAGTTCTCCCGCCAGCTCCTTGTCGACAGCGACCTCGCCCATCGGGGTCAGGAAGTCCTGTGTTGTCAGGGCTATCGGGCTGCCCATTCCGCCGTGGTTGGGACCAATGATCACGAAAGTCTTGGGAAACCCGTCGCGCGCCAGAGCGTGGTATGCATGAGCGGCAACTGGACCCGAGAACACGTAACCTGCGTGAGGGACAATGAGTCCACGAATGCTCCTCTCTCCGTCCGCCAGCTCAGGGAGTTCCCCTGGACCGATAGGGCTGGTATAGCAGGACTCTATCTCCGCGACAAGCGCCGCCTCGGTGCTGGAATAGAATTGACCAGCGACAGCTGGATACCTCAACTTACCACCTACAGGGTTGCTTCGAAATCCTCGATTGCGAGGTCAAACCCGGAATCGTCCTTGATGGTTCCCCTCTCCTTGAGAACCTGCCTCGTCAGCAGCCAGTAGATCGTTGCGAGCGCCCTTCTACCCTTGTTGTTTGTGGGTATGATGAAGTCCACAAACTTCGTCTCGTTGTTGGCATCGCAGAGGGCCACTATCGGTATGCCTACGTTGAGGGCCTCCTTGAGCGCTTGCTGGTCCGCGGCGGGATCTGTGACCGTGAGTACGTCTGGCTCTGTGAACATGGGCAGATTCGGATTGGTCAGCGTCCCAGGAACGAACCGTCCAGCGAAGATCTTTGCTCCTATCGTGCGGGCGAATACCTTGGCCGGTTTCTGACCGTACTGTCTTGCCGCGACGACCAGTATCTGCTCGGGCTCGTATCTTGCCAGGAACTTCCCTGCACCTCTGATTCTATCGTCCGTTTTCCTTATGTCAAGGACGTAGAGGCCGTCGGTCCTGACCTTGTAGATGAAGGGCTTCATGTCGGCACTCTTTTGCTGTGTCCCGATATGGACTCCAGACGTCAGATACTGATCCTCTGAGATCAGCAATGTGTATTCTGGACTCTCTGTGTCTTCCATGCAGATGCACCTAGGATTTCAGTTCTTCTTCAATACGTATCAGCTCATTAAGCTTTGCTATTCTCTCCCCGCCAACGACGCCAGTCTTTATGGCAAAACAGCGGAATGCGACAGCGATGTGGGCGATTGCGTTGTCCGTCGTTTCCCCACTCCTGTGAGAGACGATTGCCCGATATCCCGCATCCTTCGCCAAAGAGAGCGCATCTATCGTGTCGGTGAGTGTTCCAATCTGGTTTGGCTTTATTATCGTCGCATTGGCGGCACCCATGTCGATTCCCTTCTTCAGCCTTCTCGTATTGGTGACGAAGAGGTCGTCTCCCACGATGAGGCACTTCTTGCCGCATAGCTCCGTCAGTCTGGCAAACCCCTCGAAGTCCTCCTCGTGGAGGGGATCCTCGACATAGGCGAGCCTGTACTCATCGATGAGGTCCGCAACGAACTCTATCTGGTCTTCCGCGGAAAGCGATCCTTCTCGATACTGGTACTTCCCGTTCGAGTAGAATTCCGTCGCGGCGATGTCGAGGCCAGGGGAGCAGCGGACTCCGGTCTCCCGGGTCACCTGTTTGCACGACTCGCTCAGGATGTCCATTGCCTCCTCGTTCCCGATTCTTGCCACCCAAGCGCCTTCATCGCCCTTTCCGATCGCATCATCGGGCAAACGCTCCATCAGCTCGCTCTTCACAAGTCCATGGAGCCTTGCATTTGCAACGATGGCCTCGAGAACGGAAGGTCCAGAGGCGAGCGACAGGAACTCCTGGATGTCCGTCCCTCCGACGGCATGGGCACCCCCGCCCAGGACGTTTCCCAGTGGACGTGGCATGGAGACGTCCTTTGAGCCCGCCAGATACTCGTAGA
>JAGMCJ010000201.1 GCA_023129265.1 Thermoplasmata archaeon
TCCTCGACCGCCACCTCGGCCTTCTTGACCTCCTTCGGCGCATACTCCCTGCACGTATGGCAGTACCATCTGTCGTATTGCGAGTAGTACGTCAGGGGCTCCCCGCACGTGGGGCACTTCTTGATCTCGACCACTGCCTTCTCGACTTCAGGCGCATACTTCTTGCACGCCGAGCACCACCATCTCTCGTATTTGGCGATGTACGTCAGAGGCTCCCCGCAAGTGGGACATCTCTTGACCTTCGGCTTCTCAATCTCGGGCGGCTCCTTTTTCGGCGGAGCCTTCACGGCTGCGGGTATGACCTTCTTCTCAACGGGAGGTCTCTCCTCAGGCGGGACCTCAGGCGGCTTTTCCTCTTCGGGAGGTGCCTCTGGAATCTCTTCCACGCCCGTCTCTTCCAGGATCTCTTCCATCTCCTTCTCAAGGTCTGCCTCTTCCGCCACGGCCTCCTCTTCAGGAGCTTCTTCGGCGGGCGCCTCCTCGGCCTCTTCCTCAACTTCAGGCGGGATCTCCTCCTCAGGGGGTTCAGGCAGTTCCTCTTCCTCGGGCGGTTCGGGTAGTTCCTTCTCTTCAGGAACCTCTTCCTCAGGGGGTTCGATCGCTTCCTGCTCTTCGATGTAGACAAGGAGTCTTTCCTGGAGGTCCTTCTTTTTCCCGCTGACCTTAAGCCCGTAGGTTCTGCAAAGCACAACAAGGTCGTCGCGTCTCGAAGCTTTCACAATCTCCTCCGTCAGCTCTGGTTTCTCCTCTTCCTCGGGCTCTTCCGGCTCTTCTTCCTCTGGCATCTCTTCCACCTCCTCTTCTTTGGGCGCGTAGGTCTGACAGTTAAAGCAGTACCATCTGTCGTACTGGGATACGTATGTCAGGTACTTGTCGCACTCCGGGCACTTCCTTTCTTCAGTGTGTGTCTCTATTCCCTTCGGTGCATAGCTTTCGCATTCGTAGCAGTAGTACCTTTCATGCTCAGCGATATATGATAGTGGCTCGCCACACTCAGGGCATTCTATCTCCTTCATATCCCCACCACAGATCGCGCATTTCTCAGCGTCATCTGGCAAGGATGCACCACACCTAGGGCAATCCACCATTATATCACGATTCGACGATAATAGCAGGCTTATATATTTGTTGTGATGTGATTTCCGATAGGTCATAATCTTTATTAGTCGCCTGGGCTTGAGACACACTGCGCCACCGTAGCTTAGTTGGAAGAGCGGCTGACTTGTAATCAGCAGGTCGGGAGTTCGAATCTCTCCGGTGGCTTCTGTCAAAACCACAAGTATTAAGTCCACAATAAGACATATATGTATGATGACATCTATGTACACTCTGAGACCTCCTCGACCCGCGAAAGGGCCATCTCCTCGGCTTGAGACACTGCACGAAGTGGAACTTATTCTTAGGAGGTCGGCGTCAAGGGACGAAGGCCCTCTGAGTCTGGCAGAAATCAAGCGTCGGATGAAAGCAAAGAGCATCCGCCACTCCACAGTCAGAGCGTGCGTGAACGAGCTCAAGCGATTCCGCGTTGTAACGGAGGATCCCAGAAAAGGCGTTATGTGGACATTGCAGGAGGACCCTGAGTTTTGGACTCGATCTGGATTGGTCGAGCTGTGAGCTAAACGTTTTGAGGAATTCATTTGCCTGACATTCGTGTTGTAGTAGACGAGGAAATGTTCAAGGCATCTGGAGGAGCGCAGAAAAGAAAGCTCAGGGAATATGCTGATAGGCTGACAGAGGGGCCCTTCCTAGGAGACAGGATTCAGAAGAGACTGTTTCCGAAGAGATATCGTAACCTACCTAATCTGTTCCGACTGGAGCTCCCAGGCGGATGGAGAGCGTTATATACTGTAGCCAGCAGCCCTACTCATGGAATACAGGTGAGAATCGTTTGGATTGGGAGCCATTCCGAGTATGATCGCCTCCTTGGATATTGAGGAGGAGCCGAGCCGCAGTCCTCAGCGGCCAACGAACTGGGTGTAGAGACGCACGGCCCGTTCGCTGGAGTGCCATTTTCCTGAGGTCTTGATGGCGGGTAGCTCTCCTTGACTCGCACGGAGCCCCAGATATTTCGTGGAGTGGTCGCCTCGAGCCTCGAGGGCCCCAAGAGGTTTCAACTCATCTTCCTGCGTCCCCACCTGGTCAAGCAAGTCCAGAAGAGAACGGGCCATAGCTGTCTTGAGAAAAGCCTCCAGCTCACTGAGATCCTTCGAATGCCCCGATTCAAGGGCGTGAATGTATCGATTCCTCTCTGGCGGTAACATGTGCACTGGTGGCCAACTGTGTTTGAGAAAGTGCAAGTTCAGGAGCAGCCTCCCGACACGTCCATTGCCATCGGTGAAAGGGTGAATCGCCTCAAAACGATGATGCATCCACGACGCCAGCCCGAATGTCGATTCGCCTGCCAGGTCGCGCTCTGCGTACTCCTCCTTCCACGAAGCCATTGCCGAGACTACTTTCTCCGCTCTTGGTGGGGAATGCCTTGAGCCGGTAATCCGGACGCTCACTCGTCTCCACTGGCCGGCATCAGGATAGATGCCACGGAAGACGGTCTCGTGAAGCTCCAAGACCGTCTGCAACCGGATCGGGGCATCGAGCCGTTGAATCAAACCTCGAAATGCCGCCTCGTGTTGCAGTGTCTCTAGCACATCTGGGATGGGGCGGTTTCCCACGCTGCGCTGTTCCAATAGGACCTTCTCGACGTCCCGCCACGTCAGCGTATTACCCTCGATGGCGTTCGTACCCCATGTGTTCAGGGCCCCTGTTCTCTTCCAGACCGACTCCGGAAGGGAAGGCAAGGGGCTGCGGGTCAAGAGGGATTGACGGAGTTCCAGCAATATAGATTCTCGCATATATGTGTCATATTCCATATTCAGTATTTAAAGCTATATGGCATTCAGCCAACGATTCGATAATTCCATACACCATGTAACCCTCGTCTTTGGTGCACCCTGTGTCACCAGTCTCTTAACACTCTAGGGAGTTCGAGTCTCTCCGATGGCTTTTCCGAGCACAATCACAATTGTAGTTGAACGAAGCTTGAATACTCTGAAGGGCGTTTCAACATCCGGAGGGAAGCAGTGAGGTCGAAAGGTTTTAGGATGGGTTCTGACGGCTCTGTCGAGGGTCTCCCGCTTCAGTTGCTCATAGCGGTGGTCATCACGGGAATTGTGATTGCGACGGTCATTGGATGGATGTCATCCATGGAACCTCCGAAGTCGATTCGGTCCGTTCAGATTACCGACGGCGAGGAACAGGTCGACACATTGGAGTATGACCCGGAGGAGGGGGAAGTCTCGCCCAGGAGGATAACAGTCATCGTGTTCGACCAGGATCTGAACCCGCTGGCGGGAGCTGTCGTCGTCGTCCAAGGCTGTGGGGTATCGGAATACAAGACCACAAATGAGGACGGTGAAGCTCGTATCGATGTCTCGGATACGTTCCTTCCGAACGGCGGGTCCCCGATAGGCCATCTGGAGATACTCGTGGAGAAATCTGGCTACATCAAGTTGACCAGGACCTTTCCCGTGGTCAGGGTGTGACCTACGATCTCTCGAAGCGCGAATGACGGTGACGGCTCGGTCGGTCTTTCAACGAATATGCTCCTGTTCGCCGTCGTCATCGCCATATCCCTTCCCATGGTCCTTTCCGCATTCGAGACGTACGACCGCTTGAGGGCCGAGGATGATCTGGTCAACGAGATAGCCAGGTTCGTGAACATCTCTGTTCTGTATCTCGATGCAGGGGGCGGTCGAGCCGACATCACCGTCCGGCTTCGTGACGGCGTGTTGCGTCACATAGACTTCGTCGAGTTCGGGGGACCGCTAGACTCTCCTCAATGCGCCTCGATAAGGTACAGGTTCATCGGTGACGACACGCGATATCTCACACTGGAGGACTACGGTTTGAGAATGACCGCCAGCGACGGTTCTCTCAGGCTGTCAAGTGGCACATCGGAGATCCACTTCGAGGTCAGAAGCGACGGTCTCGGTGCATACCTGTATCTCTCAATCGACTAGGCCTCCGAAACAGTTATCTGCATCCCCGTCGATAATCGGCTCGGAGGAAAAAACTATGAGGAACCTTGTCCGAGACGACAGGGCGGGTCTTTGCCCTCGAAGGAATGCCTCCCTCGGCTAAGCTGGTCTATAGAGTTTTGCTGTACAATGGCCCAATGAGTCACAAGGAACTTCGCAATGAGACTGGATTGGGTCCGAGAACGCTGCGTTTTGCGCTCTCAAAGCTCAAGAACAGCGATGTCGTGGTAGAGAGGATCAAACTCGAGGACGCCCGCCAGAAAGTCGTCCACATCAGGAGGCTAGGAGAACTGCTCTGATATCTTGGCGATCTGCTCGCCGAGGATGTCGACCTCCTCTTCGGTGTTGTAGATGTAGAAAGATGCCCTGGCGCAGCCTTTGACGCCGTGGGCGTTGAACCAGCTGTGCACGCAGTGCATCCCGCTCCTGATCATTATGTTCGCCACCTCGTCCAGTATCATGGCGACGTCGTGGGGATCGAGCCCCTCCATGTTGAAAGGCAGGATCGCTCCGCGGTTCTCCACGTCCGGTCCCAGGATCTCCAGACCGGGAACGTTTTCCAGAAGCTTCGTGCCCTTTCTGTTGAGCGCGCGGGAATGCTCCTCGATGTCCGACAACCCGATGTTCGAGAGGTAGTCCACC